>NZ_DAOQZV010000130.1:0-9061 GCF_035343835.1 Nostocoides sp.
TCGTCGACTTCGGCCGCGCGACGACCGGTGAACGCGAGGCCGCGGGTGTCAGCGACACCGGGAGCCGGCGGTTGGTCGCGCTCGCCGCGCGGCTCGCCGAGCTTCGGTCGGTGACCGCCGTCGGGCTCGCCGACCTCGTCGGTGCTGCCGAGCGCATCCTGGGCCTCGACATCGAGGTGCTGGCCCGACCCGAGTTCAGCCCAGCGGCTGGACGCGCCCACCTGGATGCTTTCGCCGATGTCGCCGCGTCCTTCGCCGCGAGCAGCGACCGGCCGACGCTCGGCGGCTTCCTCGCCTGGCTCGATGCGGCACTCCTGGAGGAGCGGGGCCTCGATCTCGGCACCATCGACATCGCCCCGGGAGCCGTGCACGTGCTGACCGTCCATGCCGCCAAGGGCCTGGAGTGGGATGCCGTGGCCGTCCCCGGTCTGGTGGAGGCCGGCTTCCCCGTGCACAAGTCCGTTCAGTCGGTCTACGACGAGGCCACACAACAGTGGCGCGCGTCGGAGCCCAACGACGGGGCCTGGACGGTGGGGCTGGACGGCCTGCCCTATGACCTGCGCGGCGACCGGGACGACCTGCCCGGCTTCGACTGGCGCTCTGCCACCGGCGCCAAGGATCTTGACACCCGGCGCGAGGAGTTCCGGGCCGCTGCCGGCCGGCATCTGTTGGATGAGGAACGACGCCTGGCCTATGTCGCGTTGACTCGGGCCCGGCACCGAATGCTGCTGACGTGTGCGGTCTGGGGCACGCAGGCCTCGCCGCGGGTGCCGTCCCGCTTCCTGACCGAACTGCTCGAGCAACGCCCCGACCTGCTGGAGATCGGCACGTGGGTCCCGGACCCCGAGCCCGGCGCGGCCAATCCTCGCCTCGCCGAGCCGATGCGTGGTTCCTGGCCCAGCCGGCCACCGACCCCCGCCGGCCTGATCGCTGCCGCTGATCTTGTGCAGGCCGCCGAGCGCGGCGACGGGCCGGCGGCACCCGTCGTCTCCGAACAGGTCGAACTCCTGCTCGCCGAGCGCGAGCGGCGCCGCACGCCCGATCGGGCCTGGCAGGGGACGGCCCCGCCGCGCGACTGGCGCATCCTCGATGCCCTCGACGGGCATCTGACGACGACCGAGCTGGTCCGGTTCGCCGCCGATCCCGACGCCTTCGCCGTGTCGGTCCGGCGACCGATGCCCCAGCCGCCGGCTCCGGCGCTACGCCGCGGCTCGACCTTCCACTTGTGGGTGGAGCGTCACTACCGGCGCGCCGCCTTGCTCGACCCGGACGATCTGCCGGGCAGCGCCGACGACGACGCGCCCGACGAGTACGACCTGGACGAGTTGATCGGCCACTTCCTCGCCGGCCCCTGGGCCGCTCAGGTGCCGATCGAGGTGGAGGTCGCCGTCGAGGCCGTGGTCGGATCGCTCGCCGTGCGCGGCCGCATCGACGCGGTCTTCGCCCGGCCAGGCGGCGGGGTGACGATCATCGACTGGAAGACCGGCCGCCCCCCGGTCGGCGCCGAGGCCCACGCCCAGGCGATCCAGTTGGCGACCTACCGCGCGGCCTACGCCCGGCTGCGAGGGTTGGACGAGGCCACGCAGGTCGATGCGGCGTTCTACTACGCCGCAACCGGTGAGACGGTCTATCCGGCGCTACGCTCCGGCGCCGACCTCGAAGCCCTGATTGCGACGCTGGAGTGAGGGTCGGTGCGGGCGGCGGCGGAACGCCGGAAGTCCGCTGCCGGCTCGGGGCTTTCCCTCACGTGGGGTTCAGGGTCGCGGACTCGGTGAGATGTCAGGGGGACTTTCGGCCGGCGGCTCACCCTCCTGGGCTGGGCTGACCGGCACCTCGGCCGTCGTGGCGTCGGGCGACGCGTCAGACGGCGCCGCGGCGGGCGCTCCGGCCGGCGGTCCGGAGGGCATCAGCTCCGTGTCGTGGACCGCATCGGCGAGCTGGCGCAGCCGATCGGTCGCGTCCTCCACCACCTGCGGATAGCCGGCGGCGAGCGCATCGAAGAGGTCGGTGACATAGCCGAGCTCGGCGACCAGCGTGGCGCGCGTGAGCAGGTGGCGGTCGGGCCGGGTGGCGCGGGCGCGGGCATACGCGCGGGCGATCGCGACCACGGCCGGTGGCGCGACCTCGCGCACGATCGCGGCGAAGTCGTCGGCGGGGTCAGCGACCTTGGCCCGGCGCCAACCGACGACACCCCGGATCGTGGCCTCGCCCTCGTCGTCGAGAGTGACCAGGACGTGCCGGCCCTCCAGTCCCCCGTGCAGGGTGGCGGACGCGAACTGCCAGAGCGCGACATTCTCCAGCGCGGCCTCCCAGCGCGTCAGCAGATTCGCCGGCACCCGGCCGGTCGACGCGGCCCGGTCCAGGTCGGTCAATCGACGCTGCCGGTACTCATCCGGGGTGTAGCTCTCCAGACCCGCGTCCTCGAACAGCGCCGGATCCTGGTCGTGGATGGTGGCGATCAGTTGGCCCAGGGCCGTCGCGATGGCGAAATCGGGCTCGATCGCCGCCAACTTCAGGCCGCGTCCCGGGATCGCCGTGTGCACCAGCGCCCGCCCGCCGTCGGCGGTGCCGATCGACCCTCGCGGCACGGGAACAGACACGGGCAGTCGCTTGGCGACGATCCGGGCCACAGCAGCCCCGGCATTGAGTTCGACCGCGGCGGCCGCCGAGGCCGAGGCCCGCACGATCCAGGAGCGCCCCTCGGTGTCCTCGACCAGTGCCGCGTCGATGGCGGCCCCCTGGTCGACGGGGAAGGGCCCGGCGGCAACCGGGTTGAGGCCGGGCACCGCGGCGCTGGCCAGGGCGGCGAGTTGGGCGGGAGTGCGCGTCACGGGGATCACCGTATGCCGATCCCTCCCCCCGCGCGTAGCCGGCCGCCCGGCCAGCTGCACCCGCTGCCGGGCCCGATGCCACGCCGAACGAGGCCGTGTTGGGGGTGTCCTAGATTTGGCGGGTGACTCAGGCACTCCCGACACGAGCTCGCATCGTCATCGTCGGTGGCGGCGTCATCGGCGCCTCGGTCGCGTATCACCTAGCCCTCGCCGGAGAGCGCGACGTCCTCCTCCTCGAGCGCGACCGGATCACCAGCGGCACCACCTGGCACGCCGCCGGCCTGATGACCTGCTTCGGCAGCACGAGCGAGACCAGCACGAGCATTCGCCTCTATAGCCGCGACCTGTATGCGCGGCTGGAGGCCGAGACGGGCGTGGCGACCGGTTTCAAACCGGTCGGCCTGATCGAGGCCGCCGCCGACGCGGACCGCCTCCACGAATACCGCCGGGTCGCTTCCTTCCAGCGCCGGATGGGGCTGGAGATCCACGAGATCACGCCCAAGGAGATGGCCGACCTCTTCCCCCTGGCGCGCACCGACGACCTGCTCGCCGGGTTCTATGTCCCCAGCGACGGCCGGGTCAACCCGGTCGACCTGACGATGTCGCTGGCCCGCGGCGCCCGGCAGCACGGCGCGACGATCGTCGAGGGTGTCCGGGCCACCGGCGTCCTGACCACGCCCGAGGGCCGTCTGTCCCGGGTGACCGGCGTCGCCACCGACGCGGGCGACGTCGAGGCCGAGATCGTCGTCAACTGCGCCGGCATGTGGGCCCGCGAATTCGCCCAGGCCAATGGCATCGTCGTGCCCAACCAGGCCGCCGAGCACTACTACCTCATCACCGAGCCGCTGGCGGGGATGAGCCCGGACGCACCGGTTTTCGAGGACCCCGCGGCCTACGGCTATTACCGCGAGGAGGGCGGCGGGATGATGGTCGGCCTCTTCGAGCCGCGCGCCGCCGCGTGGCGCGTCGACAGCATCCCGCGCGACTTCTCCTTCGGCGAGATCCCGCCGGACTGGGACCGGATGACGCCCTTCCTGGAACGCGCGATGTCCCGCGTGCCGGTCACCCTCGAAGCCGGGATCCGCAAATTCTTCTGCGGCCCGGAATCCTTCACCCCGGACCTGCTGCCCGCGGTCGGCGAGGCCCCGAGCCTGCCCGGCTACTTCGTCTGTGCGGGACTGAACTCCATCGGCATCCTCTCCGCCGGCGGCCTCGGCCGGATCATGGCCGACTGGATCCTCACCGGCCGGCCGGACGCCGACGTGACGGCCATCAACCTCGACCGCTTCCGCGGCTTCCAACTCGACCCGGCCTACCGCGCCGCGCGCACCGCCGAGATCCTCGGCACCGTGTATGCCGCCCACACCCCCGGTGTGCAACTGAAGACCGGGCGTGGTGTCCACCGCTCCCCGGTGTACGACGAACTTCTGGCCGCGGGCGGCTACCTGCGCGATGTCAGTGGCTGGGAGGGCGCGGACTGGTTCGCCGGGCCCGGCAACACCCCGCAGGCCGAGCCCGGGTGGGGCCCGCAACCGTGGTTCGCCCACTGGCGCGCCGAGCACGAAGCCGTCCGCGAGCGCGCAGGCCTGATCGATATGTCCTTCATGGCCAAGTGGCGCATCACCGGCGCCGACGCGGGCCGCCTGCTCAGGCACCTCAGCGCCGGCGATGTCGACGGCGACCCGGGCGTGATCACCTACACCCAGTGGCTGGACGACGATGCTCGACTGCAGGCCGACCTGACCGTGACCAAGCTCGGCGCGCGGCACTTCGTCGTCGTCGCGAGCGACACGGCATACGGGCACGTCGAGGGCATGTTGCAGCGGGCGGCCGTCGGCCTCGAGGTCACCATCGACGATGTCACGACGGCGCTGGCGCAGTTTGCTATCCAGGGGCCGCGCTCGCGGGAGGTGCTCGCAGCGCTCACCGACGCCGACCTGAGCACCGACGCCTTCCCCTTCCGCGCCGTCCGTCAGGTCACCCTCGCCGGCCGCGCCGTGCTCCTGGCCCGGATCACGTATGCCGGCGAGCTCGGCTACGAGATCTACCTCCCCGCGGGCGATGCCGCGCGCGTGTGGCGCGAAATCCTCGGTGCGGGAACGGCCTACGGGCTCCAGCCGTATGGCCTGAAGGCGCTGGCCAGCCTGCGCATGGAGAAGGCCTACCGCGACTACGGGCACGACATCGACAACACCGACGATGTCTACGAGGCGGGCCTCGGCTTCGCGGTCGCGCTCGACAAGGCTGACTTCCGCGGCCGGGCGGCGGCTCTGGCGGCCAAGGCCGCCCCCGCCCGGCGCCGCCTGGTCCAGGTCCTGCTGCGCGACCCGGAGCGGCTGCTCTTCCACGCCGAGCCGCTCTATCGGGACGGGGAGTTCGTCGGCTACATCCGGGCGGCGTCCTACGGTTGGACCCTCGGTGGTGCGGTCGGGCTGGCCATGGTCGAGGCGCCCGAGGCCGTCACGACTGGCTGGCTGGATGAGGGGGAGTGGAGCGTCGAGATCGCCGGCGATCTGGTGCCGGCGCGGGTTTCGCTTCGACCGCTCTACGACCCGGGCAGTGCCCGCGTCCGAATGTGATCCAGGTCACATCCACCCCGGGCAACCTTTTCGTGCGCTGTGGCGTCTTGGCTTATGACGAGGGTCGCTGGGGGGCACCTTCGCGCGGCGGCGGGTTCGTGGGGACGCGGACCCGCCGCCCTTGACGTCTCCGCGCGGACTCTGGCCGTCGGCGTCACGCGTGCCGCTGGCGGGGCAAAAGTACTTCTTCGTAGAGCAGCAAGAGCCCGGCCGCTACGGGGATGGCGAGCAGCGCGCCAAGGACGCCGAGCAGGGTCCCGCCAGCTAGTGCGGCGACAACGGTGACGGCTCCCGGCACGGCCACTGTCCGCGCCATGATCCGCGGCGCGACGACATAGTTCTCGAGTTGCTGATAGATCAGGTAATAGGTGGCCGCGATCAGGGCCGCCCGGGGCTCGGAGAAGAAGGCCACACCGCAGACCAGCACCGCGCCGATGGTCGCACCGACCATCGGGATGAGCCCGAGGAAGCCCACCATCACCGCGAGCACAGCGGCATACTGAATCCCGACCAGGCGCATCATCACATAGGACGCAAGCGCATTGATCGTCGCGACGGCGACCTGCCCGATGGCGTACGACCCCGTCCGGCGCATGATCTCCTCGGCGAGGGAGATGACCCGCGGGCGCCGCGACGCCGGGACCATGGCATAGACAGCGCCCTTGACGGTCGGTAGTGACGCGAGGAAATAGAGGGTCAAGATCAGCACCGTGAAGGACTGGAAGACGCCATTGGCCAACGCCCGGCCGGCGCCCAGGACGCCGCCGAAGATCTGGCTGACGAAACCCGCGTCGGTCAACCGCGAGTTGATCTCGCTCTGCAGTCGGTCGACGATGCCATAATCCTGATCCAGCCGCTTGACCAGCGAGGAGTTGAGCGCCCGATCGACATACTCCGGGGCGTTCTCCAAGAGCGCCGCGCCCTGGGGGATGACGGTCGGCACCACGAGCAACCCGAGCAGGGCAAAGACGAGAACCACACCGGCAAAGACGGCGCTGACGGCCAGGCTGCGACGCACGCCCCTCTTCAACAGCCACCCGACGATGGGGTCCAGCGCGAGCGCGAGGAAAAACGCCACGACGAGGATCGTGATCGTCGTCGACAGTTTCGCCAGCATCCGCGCCAGGCCGATGGCGAGGATGACACCGACCGCACCGACGAAGCCGATGTAGAGCGGGGAGTAGCGATTGAGCGGGCGGCCGGCCACGCCATACGGGCTGGCCGTGGTGGCGCCGCTCCGAGCATGTTCACCGTGCGCTTCCGCGCCCGGGCCGTATGCCGTGGGCTCGCCCCCCACGTTCGTCCCGCCCGGATCCCGGTCCGATCCCGCAGCGGGCGTCGCCTCGGCAGCCTCGGCCTCCGGCGCGGCAGCAGCCGCCCTCTCATCGGCGGGCACGCGTTGATGCGGATGCTGGCTCGCACGCAGGGCGGCCCGCTGGCGGCGCTGGAACTCGGCATACCGGCCGAGACGCATTCTGGGCATACGCCCCTCACTTCCGCATCGCTCGGCCTGCCCTGACCGCCCAAATCTAAGACACCCCGCGAAGTTCGCCGCTCAGCGTGGGCTACTCGCCGCGGAAGCGGTTGATCTCGCTCTCGAAACGGGCCCGCTTCTCGGGGTCGGTGACGCCCATGCCGGCCTCGGGCGCCAGCGTGAGCACACCGACCTTGCCCTGGTGCAGGTTGTGGTGGACATCCAGTGCGGCCTGGCCCACCTCGTCGAGGGCATAGGTCTTGGACAGCGTCGGGTGGATCAGCCCGCGGTTGATCAACTCGTTGGCCTCCCACGCCTCGCGGTAGTTGGCGAAGTGGCTGGAGATGATCCGCTTGAGGTTCATCCACAGATACCGGTTGTCATACTCGTGCATATAGCCCGAGGTGGACGCACAGGTGACGATGGTGCCGCCCTTGCGGGCGACGTAGACCGAGGCGCCGAAGGTCTCGCGGCCGGGGTGCTCGAAGACGATGTCTACGTCGTACCCGCCGGTGAGTTCGCGGATCTTCTTGCCGAGGCGCTGCCATTCCTTGGGGTTCTGTTTGGTGTTGTCCTCGTTCCAGAACTGGTAGCCCTCGGCGCGCCGGTCGATGATCAACTCCGCGCCCATGGCCCGGCAGATTGCGGCCTTGTCGGGGGAGGAGACGACGCAGATCGGCGTCGCGCCACCGGCGAGCGCCATCTGGGTGGCATAGGATCCGAGGCCGCCGGAGGCGCCCCAGATGAGCACGCGGTCGCCGAGCTTCATCGCGGCGCCGTTCTTGGAGATCAACTGACGGTAGGCCGTGGAGTTGACCAACCCGGGCGAGGCCGCCTCCTCCCAGCTGAGATGGGCAGGCTTGGGCATCAGCTGGTTGGCCTTGACGATCGCCAGTTCGGCGAGGCCGCCGAAGTTGGTCTCGAAGCCCCAGATCCGCTGCTCCGGGTCCATCATCGTGTCGTTGTGGCCGTCCGCGTTCTCCAACTCCACGGACAGGCAGTGGGCCACGACCTCCTGGCCGGGCTTCCACAGGTGCACCCCCGGACCGGTGCGCAGCACGACGCCCGCGAGGTCCGAGCCCACCACGTGATAGGGCAGGTCATGGCGCTTGGCATAGGGCGAGAGGCGGCCATAGCGCTCGAGGAAGCCGAAGGTCGGCACCGGCTCGAAGATCGAGGTCCAGACGGTGTTGTAGTTGATCGCGCTCGCCATCACCGCGACGAGGGCCTCCCCGGGAGCGAGGTCGGGGACCGGGATCTCGTCGAGATGCAGCGACGTGCGCGGGTCCTTGTCACGGGAGGGCAGCCCCTCGAATATGCCGATTTCGTCCTTGTGGACGGTCGTGCCGCGGTAGCTCTCGGGGACGGGGATCGCGGCATACGTCTCGGCGGTCCGGTCTCCCGAGGTGATGGCGTCGAGGATCGTCTGCATGCTCACGGCGTCGTGGCTCCTTGCGGGTGGCTGTGCGGGATGGCGTTCGGGGACAACGGAGATCGCCTGAATTCGGCGACCTCACTAGAACCTATTTCCCGCCCCGATCAGCGATCGCCGAATGAGATTGGCGTCACGCGTGAGCCTGCTCACCCGCCGGCTCGACGAGTTCGACGAGGATGCCGCCGGCGTCCTTGGGGTGGATGAAGTTGACCCGGCTGTTGCTCGTGCCGCGCTTGGGGGTGTCGTAGAGCAGGCGCAGGCCACGCTCACGCAAGGTGGCGCTGACGGCGTCGATATCGGTGACCCGGTAGGCCATCTGCTGGATGCCCGGGCCGGAGCGGTCGAGGAACTTCGCGATCGTCGACGCGGGGGTCAGGGGCGCCAGCAACTGGATGCAGGAGCCGGATTCCCCGACCGCCATCATCGCCTCGCGCACGCCTTGCTCCTCGTTGGTCTCCTCGTGCAGCATCCGCATGCCGTATGTCTGCGAGTAGAACGCGATCGCCGCGTCGAGGTCGGGGACGGCCACGCCGACGTGGTCGATCTGGGTGAACAGGTCAGCGCTGGCGTCCGTCATGCCGATCAGCGTATGCCGGTGCTCTCCCGCGGTTGCGCCGCTCACCATGTGCTCTCGCCCACCTCCCCTGAATCGGTGATCACGACGAGGTGATGTCAAGGTCGCTTGACAAGGCGCGCGTGTGTCAAGCATCCTTGACGTCAAGCGCGCTTGACATTCCTCGTC
>NZ_DAOQZV010000131.1:0-9000 GCF_035343835.1 Nostocoides sp.
CCGGCTCGCCGGGGCCAGGCTCGCCCTCGCCGTCCTCGCCCTCGGCGAAGACCGAGGCCCCGACCGCATCGAGTTCTTCGGCGCCGGCGAGTCCGGCGAGTTCGCCGGAGCCGTCGGGCGTGCCCTCGGCGGCCGACTCGGCTTCGGCGGCAACGACGCTCGCGGGCAGGGCGCCCGTGGTGAAGTCATAGCCGCACGCCTCGCAGAACAAGCTCTCGGGCGCATTAGCCGTCTGGCAGTTCGGGCAGTCCTTCGGTCCGGCCGGCGCCGCGGGCGCCCCGACGGGCGGCAGGTCGAGCGAGTTCACCGCGCCCACCGACGCCGCTGGCGCGGCAGTGCCCGCCGCGCCCGGAGTCACGGCGCCCTCGGGAATGGGCGCTCCACAGGTGTCGCAGTAGTCGGTCGAGTCGCTGGTGTGCCCGTTCGGGCAGACGGCGCTCACTTGCGCACCCGCGTGGTCTTGGTCGACGCCGTGTCGAGGGCCATCTCGTCCAGCTTCTCCACCTGCTTCTTCAACCGCACCGTGCCAGTCTCGGGATCCTCGATGTCGACGACCTTCTTCAGCCGGGTCGTCATCTCGTCGTTGCCTGCTTGGGTCGCGAGTTGGACGGCGCGGCCGAGCTTGGAGGTTGCCTCGTCGTCGCGGCCCGCCGCCTTGGCGGCCAAGCCGTCTTGGATCGCGGCGGCCAGTTCGGCTTGGCCGGTGTACTGCGCGACCTGGGGATTGATCCGCGCAGTGAGGGCATCGTCGTTGGACCACTTGGCCTTGACGAGCGCCTGCGCCTGAACGTCGTCGCCGAGGGCGAGTTGCACGCGGGCGGCGAGTTGCTCTTGCCCGACGCTCTTGGCCGGCAGGCGGACGGCGACGTGGTAGTCGCGGCTCTCGTCCGACCAGGCCCCGGTCGGGTAGCCACCGGTGAGCGGATTGACCTCGCGACGGCGGTTGGTCAGGTCCTCCAGAGTCGGCGAGACCTGCTTGACGAAGAGCACCTGGGCTCCCTGCGGCGCCCAGACCCGGATCTCGGCGTTGGCGACGCCGCGGGACATCGAGGTGCGCATCAGCGCGCGGAACTCCTCGGCCATCTCCTCTGGCCGTGGGATCAGATCCACCGTGCCGAGCAGCGCCGACGCGATCCGGCGGACCTCGTCGACCTGCCAGCGATCCCCCAGCCCGCGGCAGTCCGCCTGGAAGTTGCCGGCGCAGGACTGGATCGCCCAGGTCAGTTGGTCCGGCGTCTCGTGCTCGTTGGCACCGTCGGTGAGCAGGATGGCGTGCTTGCGGAAGCTGTCCGGCACCTGGGCGAAGACCTGACGGGCCGCCAGCAGCCACTGCCCCATGGCGGTGCCCCCATCCGCGCGGAAACCGCGAACGGCATTCATCGCTTCGGAGCGAGTGCGCGCGTCCATGATGGCCAGGCCCGGGACCGGCGCCGGCGGGTAGACCTGCCAGGCGAGGTGATTGCCCGCGATGACCGCGAAGTGGGTGCCGTCGACGATCTCCTGCAGAGCGGCGGTCGCGGCCAGCGACCCCTGCTGGATGCCGCGCTCGCCCATCGAGCCGGAAGTGTCGACGATGATCACCTCGGCGGCGCCGGCCCCCCCGCTCGGGCTCGCCACCGCTTGGCTCGCGCCGGACGCGTCGATGCGCACGATGGCGTGCACATCGGTCGCGCCGTCGGGTAGGTACTCGTTTTGGAATGCCTCAGCCGTGAATGTCGCCACGGGATCCTCCCTCTTGTTGCGTCGATCCTGCCAAATCCGGCGTAGCAGGCGTGTCCGGCGCGGCCGGTTTTGTCGGATCCGCCGGCGCCACCTCGGCGCTCGACGGGGTGGGGTCCGCCGCGGGGAGCGCCGCCTCGCTCGCCTGGGCGGCGACGACGATGGGCTCCGGCGGCGGGCCGACCCGCGCCAACGCCACCGTGATGTTGTCGACCCCGCCGGCATTGTTGGCGAAGTCGACCAGGCTGCGCGCCAGTGCCAGGGGCTCAGGTGCCGTTCCGGCTGCGAGCGTATTGGTCACGAGCGCGCGCAGGTCGGCCGCCTCCGAGCAGTAGTTCCACAATCCGTCGCTGCACAAAAGCAGCCAGCCTGGCTCGGCAAGCGTCACCACCTGCGTATGCGGCGTCACATCGTCGGGCTGATCGGAGCCGAGCCAGCGGGTGATCGAGTGCGCCATGGGCCCCGTCTCGGCCTCCTTGCGCTCGACGCCCGACGCGATCCGATCGGCGGCGACCGAGTCGTCGCGGCTCAACTGCCGCGCGCCCGGTCCGGCGTCGGGCAGCCAATAGATGCGGCTGTCACCGACATTCCCGACGTATGCCGTGTCCCCCGCCACGATCGCGCCGGTGAAGGTGCACGACGGCGGTGCGGGGTCTTCAGGCCCGGCCACGGCGACAACGGCCTTCGAGGCAGCCGCCACGGCATCGCCGAGCCTCTTGACCGCCGCAGCCGCAGTGGCCTCCGGGGTGCCCGCCCCCACGGCCAGGGGTTGGTCGAGCACGGTTCGGGCCGCCCGCACGGCCGCCAACGAGGCCTTGTCGGAGTCGGTAGAGTTGGAAACCCCGTCACAGACGACGAGCACCGCTCGACTCCCATGCTCGGCCTCGGCGGTGAGCGCGAGCGCGTCCTCGTTGCGCGAGTGCCGGCGACCAATATCGCTGACCCCGGCAACCCACGGGGCCGGGGATTCCTCGAGGTGGTCACGCGGGTTGGGCTCCTTGCTGCCGCAATTGTCGCAGTAGCCGTCGGCGTAGACCCCGACCCCGCACGCGACACAGGGAACCGAGACGGGGGCTGCGTCATACGGGTTGGTGCCACCGGGCACGACGCCGGTCCAGCCGATGTCTAGCGGTGACTCCTCACCCGCAATGAGCGGCGCCGGGGTGGCTGCTCGCTGCGGGCTGGGCAGAGCCGCCGGGTCGAAATTCCCGGCGCTGACCGGGGCCGGCCCGCTCGGTCCCGGGCCGGTGCCGTCGCCAGTTGCGTGCTGCGCGGGGAGTCCCCCCGACTGCCAACTCGGGGGCGTCAGCCGGCCTGCCACCCCGGCGGCCGAGGAATCTCTCGGGCCACCGGCGGCTGCCGCGCCACCCGAGCCGCCCGGGAAGAGGTCGGCGCCGCACGCCTCGCAGAACTGCGAGCCGGCGGGATTGGCCGCCGAGCACGATGGGCACAGCACGTCGGTCATACCAGGCTCCACGGTCGGACGGCGTTGGCCTCATCGACCAGCCGCAGCCGCTCGATCGGGTTTTCGGTGGTCGCTGCCAGGTCGCGTAGGGAGTTCTCCAGCCCGGCCTTGAGCCCGTCCGCGGTCGCCGGCCGGCCACCGACCTGCGCGCCGGCGGTGGGCCCGTCCTTCTCGACCCTCGCCAAGCCATCGCGATAGACGTCCACGGCGATCTCGGCGCGCCGGCGCCGACTGAATCCGGCGGTGGCGGCCGTGCTCAGGGCCAGGTCCAGATCGGCCAGGTCACGGGGTGCTCCGGCTAGGGCCTCGGCCCAGTGCTGCCGCGCTAGGGGATAGGCGCTCGACGTCGGCGAGACGAGCGCGAGGGCGGACTGGACGCCGTCCAGGTCGTTCCGGGCGGCTCGAAGCCGGGCCAGGCCGAAGGCCGCGTGCGGCACGTAGGCAGCATCAGTGCGCGCGCAGATGGTGTAGAGCGACTCGGCGATCTCGTCGGTCCCGCTCAACTCACAGGCGAGCGCGAGCCCGAGTTTGGGCGCCAGTTCACCGGGCACCTGCCCATAGACGGCATTGAAGGCGCTCTGTGCCTGGGCCGGATAGTTGCGGGCGAGGGCACCGAGACCGGAGAGCCACACCGCCCGCCACTCCCACGGGTCGTCCGCGAGCATCCGCTGCACGACCGAGTCCAGGACGGCGAAGTCGCCGGCCTCCAAGGCGGCCAGTCCGTGCGCGAGGGCCACTTCGGTGCTCCGGCCGGGCGGGGCGTTGAGGGCGAGCAGCCGTTGGCCGGGCGGCTGCGCGGCGATCGTCGCGAGCCAGCCGATCTGCGGGTCGCTCGCGTCCGGCCTCAGGGCCGGCAGATCCTCCCAGGTCATCACGGCATCGCCTGTGGGCGGCGGATCGAAGAGCACCGACGCCGCGGACGAGGAGGCAGCCCCACCCTTGCGGTTCTGGGCGACGACCTCGCGCAGCACGCCGAGCATCTGGTTGCGCATCTCGTCGGCGGAGACGAAGCGGTCGTCGGGCGAGGGGGCGCAGGCCTTCAGCAGGAGCCGGTAGAAGGAGTCGTACTGCGCGAAGATCGGCACTTGCTCCGGCGGCGGAAGGGACTTGACGTAGGTCGTCTGGTAGCCGCGGAACTCCATTGTCAGCACGACGAGCGTCCGGCCGATGGTGTAGATGTCCGAGGCCACCGTGCACCCCTGCTCGGCGACCTCGGGCGCCTGATAGCCGACCGTGCCGAAGATCGCCGAGTCCTCATCGTCGATCCGGCGCACGCCGCCGAGGTCGATCAAGCGCACCTCGTCGCCGATCTGGATGATGTTGTCCGGCTTGAAGTCGCAGTAGACCAGCCCGAGATCGTGGAGATACTGAAAGGCCGGCAGGATCTCGATGATGTAGGCCAGGGCCTGATCGACCGGGATCGGGTTGTAACTCCCCGTCGCCTTCATCCGCTGTTTGAGCAGGGATTTCAGGGACGTGCCACCGATGTATTCCATGACGATGTAGCCGGCATTGTCATGGCTGACGAAGTTGTAGATCTCGACGATATTGGGGTGGCTTACCTGCGCGAGAAAGCGTTGCTCGGCGAGCGCTGCCGCGAGCGCGTCCGGGTCGCCGGAATTGAGCAGGCCCTTGAGCACCACCCAGCGGTTGGAGACGTTGCGGTCGCGGGCCAGATAGATCCAGCCCAGGCCACCGTGCGCCAGGCAGCCGGCGACTTCGTACTGCCCGGCGACAAGGTCGCCCGGCTTGAGCTTGGGCGTGAAATCGAAGGGCGCCCGGCAGTTGGCGCAGAACCCAGTCGTCCGCCCTGGCTGCCCGTCGCGGCCACGGCCGACCGGCTCGCCGCACTTGGGACAGAAACGCTTGTCCTCCGGGACGACGGGATTTTTCAGGACAGCCGACGAGGCGTCGATCTCGGGAACCGGCGGGACCGACGTGACACCGGCGCCGATCCGGGCCGTCCGCATCCGCGTGGAGTGGCCGGAGATACGACGCGTGGAGATCGTGCCACCCGAGTGCGCCCGGGCTGACCCCAACGCGGTGGCATCCAGCCGCGAGGAGACCTTTGATGCGGTTCCCTCAGCCGGCGACTCCCCACCCATGGCCCCGGGCGTCACTTCGGAGGGCACGCTCGGGGTGCCGCAGACATCGCAGTAGCCGTCCACGATCGTGCCGGAGCATCCGGGTTGCTTGCACGCCAGCCCCTCCCGGTGCGAAGGGGGCGCCGGCGGCTTGGCACTGGTGCGCGGACGCGGCGGAGGCGGCGTCGCGATGGTCGCGACCACCGGAGTGACAGCCGAGACGTCGCCGGTGCCGGTCGCACCGGGCATCCCGCAGACATCGCAATAGCCGTCGATGATGGTGCCGGTGCATCCCGGCTGCTGACAGGCGTTCGGATCCGTCATCGTGGGCCTCTCACATTCGTCGTCACAGCCTGCAGGTAGCTCTGGTAGGCCGCCATCAACGCCCGCGCGCGCACCAGGGGCACCGGAGTGCTCGCCAGGGTGGCGACCAGTTGGGTATGCAGCGGTGCCAGGTCGGCGCGTTCGTCCTCGGTGATCGCCGGGGACATCGCCGCCTGGGCATCGAGCGCGCCGAGCAGCCCGCGCAACTCCTCACGCTCGGCGAGGGCACGGGCAT
The DNA here is from genome assembly GCF_035343835.1 of Nostocoides sp. Lineage (NCBI taxonomy): Bacteria > Bacillati > Actinomycetota > Actinomycetes > Micrococcales > Intrasporangiaceae > Nostocoides > Nostocoides sp. The sequence continues at coordinate 5,828 of NZ_DAOQZV010000131.1, forward strand.
ACGTCTCGTGGGCCTGATCGAGAGCGCGGGAGACGAGTTCGAGTCGCCGGAGAAAGGCGTCCACGGCGTCGGCATCGGTGGGGACGGCACCGAGGGCCCGGACGTCGGGCACGCCCAGTTTGGGCGCGGGCGTCACGTCCCGCAGGCACTGCGCCTGCAGCGAACGGATCGCGTCACCGCGGGCAGCGAGGTCGGCGACCTTGGCGCGCGCGGTCGCAGCGTCCCGCTCCCCCGAGACGCGACGCGCCGCGGCAACGATCAGATCGCGTTCCCGTCCGGCGACATCGACTTCCAGCGGGCCGAGATAGCCGCCGACATCCGCGCCCCGCTTGGCGCGCTCGGTGACGCCGAAGAGCCGCTGTTCCAGGCCGACCAGGTCGTGATTGGCCTTGTCCCGCGAGGCGCCGGGCGGGATCAGGCCGATCTGGTCACGAATGCGTTCGATGCCCTCGCGGATCGACTTCACCCGCAGCCCGACATCCATGGCGGTCGGCTCCAGCGCGAGTCGGGCGCGCAGGGAAGAGGTCATCGCATCCGAGAGTCGACAGGCTTCGGGCAGCGAGACGGCGAGCGCGCCGTCGGCCGTCGACGGCACACGAGAACGCGCCGCCTCACCCGCTTGGCCCGGCGTGACATCGAGTCGGCCCCAGATGAGCGTCGAGATCTGCTCGGCCTGCGTCGGGCCCACTCGGCCGGAGTCGAACGCGACCTTGAGCAGTTCGTACCGGTCCGCGATCGCCTTCCACAGCGCCATCGAGACGGTCAGGTCATGCGTGAGCGCCTCGCGATCACCTTGGTCGGGAGCGTTGAGCGCGGCCTGGTCGATAGCGCTCAGTTGGCTTCGGCGCGCGTCGATCCACAGCCCGAGGTCGGTGAGATACCGAAGCGCCTCGGCCGCGGTCACCGGCACGCCGAGGCGCCCGGGCGCACGCGGGGTGCTCCCGGGGGACGCGGTCAGGCCCAGGTCGAGAGACATCAGCGGCCGTAGACCGGAGCTGGCGGGTTGGGGGCCTTGCCCAGGCTCGCGGCGAACCATTTGTTGTAGATCGCCTTCCAGCCACCGTCATTGCGCAACTGGGCGAGGACCGCGTTGACATACCGGACGAAGTAGACGTTCTCCTTCGCGATGCCCAGACCGTAGGGCTCGTCAGTCACGGCGGCGGCGTCGGTCACCTTTGCATAAGGGTCCTGGGCCGCCAGGCCGGCGAGCACGGTGTCGTCGCCGGTGATCGCGGTCACGTAGCCCTGTTGGAAGAGAACCAGACAGCCGGTGTGATTGCTCGCGGTGACGATATCGATGCCGCCGACCTTGGCCGCGACCTCCTGGAGTTTGGTCAGGCTGGTGGTGCCGGTAGGCGCGCACACCTTCTGACCCTTGAGGTCCTCCATGCTCTGGGCGGTGTTGTCGCGCGTCACCAGGACCTTCTGACCGGCGTGGTAGTACTCGCTGGAGAAGGCGATGTCCGTCCATCGGCCGCAGGTCATGGTCATATTGCGGGCGACCATGTCGACCTCGCCGCTTTGCAGGGCCGAAATGCGTTCGCCGGCGGTGATGACCACCAGCCGCAACTTCGACTCTGAGCCGAAGAGTGCCTTGGCGACCGCCTTGGCGATGTCGATGTCGAAGCCCTCGATCTGACCGTCGAGCGGGTTGTAGGCCCCCAGCAGATAGCTGTCCGCGGACACGCCCACCCGCAAATAGCCACGGCTGACGATTTGGCGCAGCGCCGAGTCCGTGATCTGACTCGCCGGGGGGGTGCTGCCCAGCGGGTCGTAGGACTGCGTGGCGTTGGTGCAGGTCGCGGGCGCACTGGTGCTGCTCGGCGAACTCGAGGACGCCGAACTGGACGAGGCGGTCGGGAGCGGCGTGTCGGCGAAGTTGCCGCCCGTGCACGCGGTCAGGCCCAGCGCGGCCGACGCCGCGATGACGAGAGAGCGCGGCCGGTTCATCGGTACTCCTCGATCCGGTTGGTCATCGAGCGGCCCGCGAGCAGGGCGGCGAGCATGCCACCCAAGCCGAGAACCCAGGGCAGATAGCGGCCGCCGAGCCCGTTGAAGTCCTTGACGACGCCGGCCACCAACTGATCGAGGACCGTGCCGGAGGCTTCATCGAAGGTGGTGAAAACGGCATTGGCCGAGCCCGACGCGGTGCTCGTCGCGAGGCCCACCGCCGCATTCCAGTCACCGCCGTCGTCGGCGTCGCGGATCTTCGAGTGCAGGGTCCGATAGTCGCTGAACTGGGGCTTGAGTGAGGTGCGGGTCTTGTCCGCCGCCAGCATGTCGTCGAGTTGCTTGTCCGCTTGGTCAGCGGAGGCGAGGAAGCGCTCCTCGTAGGTGGCGCCATTGCCTCGGGCGATGAGCGTCAGGCTCTCGTTCGCTTTGGCGTCGAAGGCAGCTGCCCGGGCACCTGCCAAGGAGACCGCGGCCTTGAAGTTCCCGCCCTTGACGGCGATCAACGTGGACGAGACATCGACGACGTGCATGGTGGCCAGTGCCAGGCCACCCGCCACCAACACGCCGGCGCCGACGAGGGGCAGGTTGACGTAGCGGTGCGTCTTGCGGGCCAGCCACAGGCCGATGCCGACAAGGGCGCCGAGCGTCAGCACGCCCATACCGAGAACCAATCCGCCGGAGCCGGCGAAATTGAGTTCGTCATCGGCGCGCGCCTCGTTGGCGCTGGCGAGGTTTGCGGCGATCGGGAGGGCCGTCTGCCGCAACCCGTCACCGGCGATCTTGAGATATTGCTGGCCGACCGTGAATGCCTGCCGGTTGTTGGTGCGGGCGCGGTCGATGTTGTTGGAGTAGCCCTGGACCGCTTGGTTCAGGGCGGCCAGCGCGGTGCCATCGGCCGGCTGGGCCTTCGCCGCCTCGGCGATAGTGCGCGCCACATCAGCCATCGCGCTGTCATAGGTCAGGCGGTTCTTCTCGCTCTCCAGACCGCCGACCAGGAAGCCATTGGTGACAGCCGCGTCGGCCTTGAGCAGGTTGCCATAGATCGACTGCACCCGTACGACCTGCTCGGTGTTGGCGCTGGCGCGGTCGACCGCGGCATCGACCGCCCGCAGCCCGAGGAAGCCGGTCACGGCGAACGCCACGCACAGCAGGCTGGCGAGGGCGGCGAGGACGCGCATCCGGCCGGGCGTGCCGGTCAGGTAGTGGCGGCGGGCCTCGGC
>NZ_DAOQZV010000132.1:0-8962 GCF_035343835.1 Nostocoides sp.
GGTCACGCTAAGCAGCACGGCGCGCCGATCGCTGGGGTCGGCCGATCGCGTGACCAGGCCGCGCTCCTGCAACGCATCGGCCACTTCGGTCGCCGAGCGCGGCGCGATCCGCAGCCGCTCGGCGAGTTCGGATAGTCGCAGTGGCCCCGACCCGGCGACGATCATCAGCGCCCGTCCTTGGTGGGGCGCGAGGTCCAACTCTTCCGGCTGCGCCGTCCACGTATGCCGCATGCTCCGCAGCGCCCGTCCCAGCAGCACGTCGAGCGGTTGGTCGGCGGCGTCGGGCGGCATGGGTGCAGCATACGTGAAGTTGCGAGGCAACCACATCGTGAGGTAACCTCTCTAACTAGTGAGGGAACCTCACGAACGATACAGACAACGGAAGGAGTGGCTCATGGCTGACACCCTGCACTCCGGTGGGGGCTCGCGGGGCCCCCAGAAGGTCGACCCGCGCGATCGAGCCCAGTTGGCGCTTTCGCCCGTCGAGCTCCCGCGCGTGCTGGCGCTCTTCGCGCCGCACCGCCTGGCCATCGCCACCGTCATGGCGATCATCGTGGTCTCGTCGGCTCTCGGGCTGGCGCAACCTTTCCTGCTCAAGGCCGTCTTCGACGATGCCCTGCCGCACAACAATATTCGCGTGCTCCTGCTGGCCGTCGGCGGCATGCTCGCGGTCACCATTGCGACCTCGCTCCTGGGCGTGGTGCAAACCTGGATGTCGACGAAGGTCGGCCAGCAGGTCATGCACCGCCTGCGCAGCGACGTCTTCGCCCACCTCCAGCGCCAATCGCTCAGCTTCTTCACGCGCACCCGGGGCGGCGAAGTCCAGTCGCGCATCATCCAGGACATCGGTGGCATGCAGTCGGTGGTCACCTCGACCGCGACGTCGATCGCGGCCAATCTGACGACCGCGGTGGGCACGGCGGTGGCCATGGCCGCGCTGAGCTGGCGGCTGTCCCTGCTCTCCCTGCTCGTTCTCCCGCCGTCGATGTGGCTGACCCGCCGCGTGGCGCTGCTGCGTCGCGAGATCACCGCCGCCCTGCAGGCCCGCCTAGCCGATATGCACGTCCAGGTCGACGAAGGATTGTCGGTCAGCGGCGTGCTCCTGACCAAGACGCTGGGGGCCGGCCGGCTGGCTTCTCGTCGCTTCGAGCGGACGTCCGCCGAACTCGTCGATCTCGAGCTTCGCTCGGCACTTGCCGGCCGCTGGCGGATGGCCACCATGTCCATCGTCTTCGCCGCCATCCCGGCGCTGATCTACCTCGCCGCAGGTTTCCCGGCGACCAGCGGGGGGATGACCATCGGCACGTTGGTGGCCTTCACCAGCCTGCAGGCGGGGATCTTCCGGCCGCTGATGGCCCTGCTCAACGTCGGTGTCTCGTGGATCTCGTCGATGGCCCTCTTCAGCCGGATCTTCGGCTACCTCGACCTGGTGACCGATGTGCCCGCGCCGGTCGCGCCCGTCCCGGTGCCTGCCGGCGAGGTGCGGGGCCACATCCGCTTCGACCATGTCTCCTTCACGTATGCCGAGGGCGCGCCCCCCGCGGTCGACGACGTGACGCTCGACATCCCCGCCGGATCGAGCCTCGCGCTGGTCGGTGACACCGGTTCGGGCAAGTCGACCTTGGCCGGCCTGGTCGCGCGGCTGCGCGACCCGTCGTCGGGATCGGTCTCGATCGACGGCATCGCGCTGACGGCGATCGGCGAGGAGGCTCTGGCCGCGGTCGTCGGCGTCGTGACGCAGGAGACCTACCTGGTGCACGACACCATTCGGGCCAACCTCCTGCTGGCCGCACCCGACGCGAGCGAGGCGCAGTTGTGGTCCGCTCTCGGGGCGGCCCAGGTTGCCGACCTGATCGGACGACTGCCCGAGGGTCTCGACACCGTCGTCGGCTCCCGTGGACACCGCTTCTCTGGCGGTGAGAAGCAGCGTTTGGCCATCGCCCGCACGATCCTGCGCGATCCCCGGGTGTTGATCCTGGACGAAGCCACGTCCGCTCTCGACAACCGGACCGAGCGCGCCGTTCAGCAGGCCATCGACACACTGAGCGCCGGCCGGACCACGATCACCATCGCGCACCGCCTCTCGACGATCCGTGATGCCGATCAGATCGCCGTCCTGGCGGGTGGCCGAGTCGTCGAACTCGGCACCCACGAGGCGCTACTCGCCCGTGGCGGGCACTATGCCGCGCTCGTCTCGGCGGGGGAGGCCACGGCATACGCCCAGGCGGCCTGACCGGTACGCGCAAGCGGCCTGACAGATACGAGCAGCCTGACAGGCGACCAGCGCCCGTCCGCGCCGTTCTCCGGGGGGGCGCAAGTACGGCCTGCGCGACGCGACCCGACCGGGCGCGCCGCGCAGGAGTCATGAGGAGCCGAGCGCTGCGTGCTCGCTGCCGCGGATCACGTATGCCAGCGGGCCCAGGCGGCCTGGCGGGTGGTCCCCGAGGCCTCGCCGACCGCCGCCCAGGAGGCGGACTCTGCGAGCAGCCGGGCCGACGTGCCCAGAGCTTCGCCAGCTGCCGCGCTCAGGGCAAGCAGAGCGTTGAAAGCCTCAGGTTCTGCCGTTGCGGCCAGCCGATCGATGGCGGCTTGAGCCGTTGCCAGGTCGCGGGCCACGGCATCCGCTGGGGACTTCGGCACTGGGTACCTCCACCGTTATCGACGCGTCGGGATCTTCGAACCGGCGCGTCCACGTTTGGCCGGGCCAGCGGTACGTGACGCTACCTTCCTTCGGTAAGAATTCGGCCATAAAGAGACTGCCAAAACCCGCGCTGAAGAGCGAACTTCGGACCGGCTCGCGAAGGAATGCGCCAACGACTTCCCGCCGCGTCGCGCCTTCGTTGACAAGTCGGGTCAGCAGGTCGTGACGCTCTCGGGAGCGCAGCCGGGCCGCATCTGCGGGATACTCCACGACATCGAGTCGGTGATTCGTTGCGACACGCTGCCGGGAGGTGATGACCTCCTCGCCGGGAGCCACGAAAACCGTGGCCACCGTTCCCGCCGCGTCCACGAAGGTCAGGTTGTAAGCCTGCGCGACGGGCAGGGTGCGCACGCGCGCCACTGCCTCGGCCACGTCGCCGCATTCCTCGAGCAAGGCGCGCAGGACCAAGGGGATGCCGAAGCCGACGCCCGATCCGGGACGGCCGCCGAAGGTCAGTGAGACGGCGAGGCCGTCCTCGTTGATCCCATCGAGCAGGCCCCAGAGGCAATCGCTGGTCCCCATGACGCGCCGGGTGCCGGAGTAGTTCGTCGAGGCGACCACCCCCTCGAAGAGCGCCGGGTCGTAGTCGTAACTGCGCAGAAGCACCGGCTCGGGGTCGGTCAACGCCACCTGGCTGCACCCGGTGACGAAGGGCGTCGGCCGCCACAGGCTCAGCAGCCGGCCGGCGTCCTCGTGGGTGGTGCCGGTCGCCGCCACGGCCAGTTCGGTCAGGTGCTCCCACGTCGGCAGGAGCGCGGGCAGGTGGCGGCGCAACGCGTCGCGGCACTCGGCATACGTCGGTTGGTCGGAGGCGGGCCGCGCCTGGAACCAGCGTGCGTAGGCCGGCCACGTCGCCCGGGCGAGCGCCTGCCACCTCGGGCCGGGAGTTGCCTCCCGATAGGCGTGCATCGTGAGGGTCAGCTCAGGAATCGCTTTGTGCGAGAAGTGCTTCGCCGGTGCTGAGTGCGTCCGGGCCGCCCGTGGTGTGCCGGGCGGCGAGCCGTATGCCGTGGCCCAGGCCCGCCCGTAGGCGAGCCACGCGCTGCCGTCTGTCGGGTCAGCCGGGAGATGTGGCTGTGTCAAGATGGTCATGACTGTCAACGTAGACTTGACAATCCAAGGTGTCAAGTTTGACTTGACGTTAGCGGGCTCGTTGAGGGGTATTGAGACACAGCACATGCACAGGTGGCCGAACTTCTCTAGGCTCGCCGGGACCACGACCGTCCCGATCGAAGGATGTCTGAAGGATGAGCTTGAGCGCGCATGACGACGGCCACCCCGGAACGTACGAAGGCCGGGCGCTGCCCCGGCCGGACGAGGACGTCTTCGACCAGGGGTTGGCCTTCGACCTCGAGACAATGAACCGCCGTCGGCTCCTGCGCATGGCCGGTCTCGGCGTGTCGGTGGCTGCGCTGGTCGCCTGTGGAGATTCGGGCAGCGGGAGCGCGTCGACCAGCGCCTCAGGCGCGTCCGCGAGCACATCCGCCTCGGCCACGACATCCGCGTCGGTGGCGACGTCGGCCGCCGGTGACGTGACCGAGATCCCGGACGAGACGGCCGGTCCCTATCCGGGTGACGGCTCGAACGGGCCGGACGTGCTGACGCAAGACGGCGTCATCCGGCAGGACATCACGAGCAGCTTCGGCGACTACAGCGGCACCGCGGAGGGTGTGCCAGCCACGATCGAGTTGACGATCACCGATATGGCGAATGGCGACAAAGCCTTCGCTGGGGCCGCCGTCTATGTGTGGCACTGCGACCGCTCCGGGAATTACTCCCTGTATTCGGAGGGGGTCACCGAGCAGAATTATCTGCGCGGGGTCCAGATTGCCGATGAGAGCGGGAAAGTCACTTTCACCTCGATTTTCCCGGCGTGCTACAGCGGTCGCTGGCCGCACATTCATTTCGAGGTCTATCCGGATCAGGCGTCGATCACCGACTCCGCCAATGCCATCGCGACCTCGCAGATCGCGATCCCCAAGGACGCCTGCGACCTCGTCTACGCCACCAGCGGGTATGAGGCATCGGTCACCAATCTCGCCCAGCTGAGCCTCGCCACCGACAACGTCTTCGGCGACGACAGCGCAGCGCATCAACTGGCGACGATGAGTGGTGACGCGACCAAGGGCTTCACCATCGCCCTGGCCGCACCCGTCGACACCGCGACTGCGCCAACTGGCGGTGCCGCCCCGAAGTAGGGCTGGTCAGATCAGACAATCGACCGGGGCCGACACGCCGAAAATCGAGGTGAATATTCGGCGTGTTGGCCCCGGTCGAGCGCGGTCGAGGTCCGTCGTCAGCGGAAGGCGGGCAGGCCCGTCAGCGACTGGCCGACGACGAGGGTGTGCATCTCAACGGTGCCCTCGTAGGTCAGCACCGACTCCAAGTTGTTCATGTGCCGGATGACCGGGAATTCCAAGGAGATCCCGTTGGCGCCCAAGATTGTTCGCGCCGTGCGGCAGATGTCGAGGGCTTCGCGGACGTTGTTGAGCTTGCCAAGGCTGACCTGCTCCGGCCGGAGCGTATGGGCGTCCTTGCGGCGGCCGAGGTGGTTGGCCAGCAACAGGCCCTTCGCATACTCCAGGTACATCTCGGCGAGCTTGGCCTGGGTGAGCTGGAAACCGGCGATGGGTTTGCCAAACTGCTCGCGCTCGCCGGCATACGTGATGGCTGCCTCGAGTGCCGAACGGGCCGCCCCAAGCGCGCCCCAGACGATGCCGTATCGCGCCTCATTGAGGCACGAGAGCGGGCCCTTCAGGCCGCGGACCTCCGGGAAGACCGCATCTGCGGGGAGGCGGACGTTGTCGAAGACCAATTCGCTGGTCACCGATGCCCGCAGCGACATCTTGTGCTTGATCAGGGGCGCGGAGAAGCCGGGGGTGTCGGTGGGCACCGCAAAGCCACGGATGCCCTCGTCGGTCTGGGCCCACACGACGGCCACATCGGCGACGGAGCCATTGGTGATCCACATCTTCGCGCCGTTGAGGATCCAGTCATCTCCGTCGCGGCGGGCATTGGTGCGCATGCTGCCCGGGTCGGAGCCGTGGTCGGGCTCGGTCAGGCCGAAGCAGCCGATCGCGGTGCCGGCCGCCATGTCCGGCAGCCAGCGCTGCTTCTGCTCCTCGCTGCCCCAGCGCCAGATCCCGAACATCGCCAGCGACCCCTGCACCGAAACCAGCGAGCGGATGCCCGAGTCGCTGGCCTCCAGCTCCAGGCACGCGAGGCCGTAGTCGACGGCGGACATGCCGGCGCAGCCATATCCGGTCAGGTGCATGCCGAGCACACCGAGTTCGCCGAGTTCCTTGGTCAGGCCGCGGATGTCGTCGATCTCGCCCCGCTCGAACCAATCGGCGACATAGGGGTCGATGCGGCGCTCGCACAGGGTGCGCACCGAGTCGCGCACGATTCGCTCGTCGGCGGTGAAGAGATCGTCGAGCCCGGCGAGGTCGAGGCGGGTCTGCAGGCTGGGAATGGCGCTCACGCGAGGCTCCTGGTCGGTTGATCAAGGGTGGGTCGAGGATCGGACGAGGCGAGCCAATCCTCCACGAGGAGGGTGTGCTCGCCGACGCCGGGTGGCGGCGTCGCATCGTCAAGGGCGTTGCCGGAGAACAGGATCGGGTTGCGCACCTGCTCCGGGTGGTCGTCACCGACCGAGAAGGTCGGCGTGAGGCCGAGGTCGCGGGCCTGGGCGAAGGCCGTGCCGATGTCGTTGACCGGTGCAGCTGCGACGCCGGCTGCCCGCAGCCGCTGCTCCCAGTGGGCGGCCGGCTCGGTGGTGAGCTGGGCCTCCAGGGCGGCCACGAGCGACTCGCGGTTGGCAACGCGGTCGGCGTTGGTGGCGAAGCGCGGATCATCGGCTAGCGCCGGTATGCCGAGTGCCCCCGTCAGGCGCACGAACTGGCCGTCGTTGCCGCACGCCACCGCCAAGGGCAGGTCCGCGCACTGCAAGGGCTCGTAGGGCGCGATGCTCGGGTGCGCATTGCCCATGGCTGCCGGCGCGACGCCGGTGGTGAGGAAGGCGCTCGCCTGGTTGACGAGCGAGCCGAGCAGGCTGGAGACGAGGTTGACCTCGATGTGCTCCCCGGCGCCGCTGACCGCGCGTTGCTGGAGCGCGGCCAGGATGCCGATTGTCGCGTCCTTGCCGGTGAGCACGTCGACGAGGGCGACGCCGACCTTCTGCGGGGCGCCGCCTTGCTCTCCGGTGATGCTCATCAGTCCGCCGAAGGCTTGGGCGACGAAGTCATAACCCGGCAGGGATGCGCCTGCGCCGGAACCGAATCCGGTGATCGAGGCATAGACGATGCCGGGATTTGAGGTGCGGACGGCGGCATAGCCGAGGCCGAATCTCGCCAGCGTGCCGGTCATGAAGTTCTCGACGAGCACGTCGGCGCGGCGGGCGAGCTCGCGGGCCTTGGCGAGGTCGGCGGGATCGTTCAGATCCCAGGCGACGGAGAGCTTGCCGCGGTTGAGCGCCTCGAAATAGGAGCTGGAGTTCTCGGTCCACGGTGGGCCCCAGGCCCGGGTGTCGTCCCCGCGCCCGGGCCGCTCGACCTTGACGACGGTCGCGCCCAGATCGGCGAGATACATCGTCGCCAACGGCCCCGCGAGAACGCGGCTGAAGTCGGCGACGAGGAGACCTGTCAGGGGACGGCGCATTGCGCCACCTTCGGCTCTCGTGGCACGCGCAGACGGCCGTCGACGCGACGGACGATGCGCCAGGCGTTCTTGTCCTGCAACGGAACCGGGAGCGCAGCCTGAGGCGTGCCTTGGTAGGCGACCGGACGCGTAAAGCGGGCCAGCGCAGCGGCGCCGACGGAGGTGGCACGCGGGTCGGTCGTCGCGGGCCACGGCCCGCCGTGCTGCTGCGCCCAGAGCGTGGCCACGCCGGTCGGCCAGGCATCGACGGCGACGCGGCCGACCTTGGGTGCGAGGTGCTTGACCAGATCCGCGACCTCGTCGTCCGCAGACCCGCCGGTCATCACCGACGCCACGAGGGCGCCGGGCAGAGCGGCGATCAGGTCGTCGCGCTGGTGTGCATCGGCATACTCGACGACGAGCACTACGGGGCCGAAACACTCACGCAGGAGCGGGGATTCGCGGTGGATCAGGCTCGCGTCGGCTTCGAGCACCCAGACACTCGGACCGATAGGCGTGGATGCGTCGGAGCGGGCGACGGCAAAGGCGCCATTGGTGAGCAGGTTCTGCACGCCGTGACCGAAGGCTTCGTGGATGCCGACCGTGAGCAGGACGCCGGTCGGTGGGCCGTCGTGCAGTTCCGCGCCGAGGCGCGCGGCAAAGCCGCAGCCAGCGGGCGCCAGGATCAGGCCGGGCTTGGTGCAGAACTGGCCCATGCCCATGGTGAAGGACGCGAGCGCGCCCTGGGCGAGATCGGCCAGCCGGTGCACCGCCGCGGTGGTCAGGACGACGGCATTGACGGTGCCCATCTCGGCATAGACCGGGATCGGGATCGAGCGGGTGGCGGCGAGCCGGTGCAGTGCCAGGCCGCCGGCTTCGGAGCCGGTGAAGGCGACAGCGGCGATCTCAGGCGCGAGGACGAGCTGCTCCCCGGCGGCGAGGCCGGTGACCGCGCTGAGGAGACCTTCGGGCGCGCCGATGTCAGCGAGGGCGTCGTAGGCGATGTCCATCAAGGCGGCATGCGTGCGCGGGTGGGCTGGGTGTCCTTTGACCACGACCGGAGACCCGGCGGCGATGGCGGAGCCAGTGTCATTGCCGAGCGTCCCGAAGCCGAAGGGGAAGTTGCTCGCCCCGAAGACGGCGACCGGTCCGACGGATGCCTGGATGCGCCGCAGGTCGGGGGTCGTTGCCGTGGCGTGGTCGATGGTCGCGCCGAGCCACGAGCCCTCGATGCAGACGTCGGCATAGAAGCGCAGCTGGTTGGCGCAACGGAGGACCTCACCGTCGAGGCGGGGCAGGCCGAGGCCGGTCTCTTCGTGCGCGAGGGCAGCGAGCGAATCGGCCTGGGCGACAACGGCATCCGCGATCGCACACAACCAGGCGGCGCGCTCGGCAGGGGTGGCGGCGACCACCGCGGGAGCGGCGGCGGCCGCGGCGGCGACCACGCGGCATACGTCCTGGGGGGTGGACTCACCCACGACGGACGGGGCGTCGACGACGGTGGTCATATCAGAGACCCTTCCACGATGCGGTGAGAACTTCCAGACCGTCGCGCAGCAGGTCGTCGGGCATGACGAGCGGCGGGAGGAGGCGGATGACATTGCCATAGGTGCCGCACTGGAGGGT
>NZ_DAOQZV010000133.1:0-8902 GCF_035343835.1 Nostocoides sp.
CCGCTTCGCTCGGGCTCCGGCACGGTGCCGTGCTGCGGGCGCGTGCCGCCACCGGCCGCGGAGCTCTCGACGTCGGGCACGATGTCGATGCGCCAGCCGGTCAGCTTCGCGGCGAGGCGGGCATTCTGGCCCTCGCGACCGATCGCCAGGCTCAGTTGGTAGTCGGGGACGATCACCCGCGCGCTACGCGCGTCCGCGTCGACGATCGTCACCGACTGCACGCGGGCCGGCGACAAAGCGGACGCGACGAACTCGGCCGGGTCCTCGCTGAAATCGACGATGTCGATCTTCTCGCCGCCCAACTCGGCCATCACGGCGCGCACCCGCGCCCCCATCGGGCCGATGCACGCGCCCTTGGCGTTGAGGCCGGGGACGGTGGCGAAAACCGCGATCTTGGTGCGGTGCCCGGCCTCGCGGGCGAGCGAGGCGATCTGGACGGTGCCATTGGCCACTTCGGGGACCTCGAGCGCGAACAGCTTGCGCACCAAGTTGGGGTGGGTGCGCGAGAGCTCGATCTGGGGGCCGCGCAGGCCGCGCTTGGCGATGACGACATAGCAGCGGATGCGGTCGCCGTGCTTGTAGATCTCCCCCGGCACCTGCTCGGCCGCCGGGAGGATGCCTTCGACGCTGCCGAAGCTGACCAGGACATTGCGCGGGTTGGAGTTCTGCTGGATGACGCCGGCAACGATGTCGCCCTCGCGTCCCTTGAACTCGCCGAGGATGTTGTCGTCCTCGACCTCGCGCAACCGCGACAGGATCACATTGCGGGCCGTGGCCGCCGCCACCCGCCCGAAATCCTGCGGGGTGTGGTCGAACTCCGGGCCCAACTCCACCCGGGTCGCCCGGCGCGGCAAGGGCTCGCCCTCGTCGTCGAACACCTCGGGCTCGTCATTGGGGACCTCGAAGCCCTCGCGGGCCCAGATGGTGACGTGTCCGCTCTTGCGGTCGAGTTCGGCGCGCGCGTGCCGATAGTGCCCGTCGGTGTGCTCGTATGCCGTGAGCAGGGCCTTCTCGATGGCGGGGATGAGGATCTCCAAGGAGATGCCCCGCTCGGCCTCGAGGGCGCGCAGGTCGGCCAGACCGATGTCCATGGCTATTCGCTTCCTTCCTGGGTGCTCGCGAACTCGACGTCGATGACGGCGCGCTCCACCTCGGCATACGCAATGGTCGTGGGGGTCTCGTCGATCTCGACGACGACCTGGGTCTCATCGGCGCGCAGGATGCGGCCGGTGCGGGTGGCGCCCGCAGACGTCACCTTCAGCAGGCGGCCCACATTGCGCCGGTAGTGTCGCGGCTCGCGCAGGGCACGGCCGACGCCTGGTGAGCTGACTTCGAGGACGTAGGCAGCTCCCCCGAAAGGTTCGCGGCGATCGAGGGCGTCGCTGATGGCGCGCGAGAGATCGGCCACGTCATCGAGGCTGAGGGCGGGCGTGGGCTCATCGGTCGAGCCGTCGGGGTTGATCGTGGGGAGCATGTCGAGAGTGACCCGGACGAGTTTGCGCTTGCCGGCCGCGCTCACCGTGACATCGTCGAGGACAATCCCGGGGTCGGTCAGCGCAGTCGCGACGACGTCGCGGACCTTGGGGGTGGCAGACATCGACCGGGCTCCTTTTCCACTTGTAGCTGGCCACTCTATGGGACAACGACGCGGCAGCCCCGATCGATCCCCCGTCGTGCTCGCACTCGCGTGCGAGGATCGCCGGTATGACCGCCCGCTCACCGATGGCCCGGCGCGCCGCCCTCGGTGTGCTCGCGTTGGGGACGCTGACGGCGTGCGGGATTCACCTCGAGGAGGACGCGCCGCGTGTGCCACTGGTGCCGGCGCGCACGCCGATCGCCGGTGAGGACGCGCTGGTGGGGCTGCTGTTGGGGACGCAAACGCTCGCTGCTGGCGTGGCCCTGCTGCCTAAGGTGGCCGGGTTCGGGGCAGCGCTGGATCAGCAGGCGCGCGTCCTGGACAGCGCCCTGCGCGAGCGCGGCGTGCCGGCCAACAGGCTTGCCGGGGCGGCGTCGGGCACGGCGGAGGTAGCCGCCCTCGCGGGAGCGTCAGTCACCGCGGCTCACGAGGTGCTCGCCCACGCCGAGGTGGCCTTACGGCCGATGCTTGCGTCGTTGGCCGCGTCCCGGACCGTGCTCGCCGGCAAGCTGGACAGGAACTGGCAGCCACCTGCCCCGGCACCGGCCGCGCTCGACACCCCCGCCGCTCTCGCCGTGCTGGCCGCGAGCAGGGCTGCGGTCTATGGCGTGGAGGTGGCCGCGGCGCGGTCCGCGGACGCAACGCGGGAGCGGGGGGTGAGCACACTGCATACCTTGCGGGGGTTGGTCATGGCGCAGGAAGCGCTCCTGGGGGCCCAGACGCCGCCGACGCCATCGGCATACGGGCTGCCGGTGACGGTGACCGACAACGCGAGCGCGAAGCGGCTGGTCGGGCACTTGCTCGATGCCCTGACGCGTGCGTATGCCGGGCAACTCCCCACCGTCGCGGACGCCCCGCCCGCACTGCTCACCCTGACCGACTGGCTGGCCGCCTCGGCGCAGCTGCAGTCCCGCTGGGGCGCCGACCTGGCCGCCTTCCCGGGGTTGACCTGACCTTCCGCGAGGAGCTCTCCCATGACCAACCGGCTCAGCGGCGCAACAAGCCCGTATTTGCTGCAGCACGCGGACAATCCGGTCGACTGGTGGGAATGGGGACCGGAGGCCTTCGCCGAGGCGCGGCGGCGTGATGTCCCCATCCTGTTGTCGGTGGGCTACGCCGCGTGCCATTGGTGCCATGTGATGGCGCATGAGTCCTTCGAGGACGAAGGCGTTGCTGCGACGCTCAACGCGGGGTTCGTCTCGATCAAGGTCGACCGCGAGGAGCGCCCGGACGTCGACGCCGCCTATATGACCGCGACCACGGCGATGACCGGGCGAGGCGGTTGGCCGATGACCTGCCTGCTCACACCTGACCTGGAGCCCTTCTTCGCCGGGACGTATTTCCCTCGGGCCCAGTTCCTTTCCCTCCTCGCTCAGGCCGGGCAGGCGTGGACGAACCGGCGCGACGATGTCCTCGCCAGTGGGGCGAACGTCACCCAGCAGTTGCAGGCCCACACCCAGCCCGTCCGGGCGGTGGCCGTCGAGGCAGCGGCGCTTGATCGGGCGGCCAGAGCTCTGCTGGGGCAATTCGATTCCGCGCGAGGGGGATTCGGCGGCGCGCCGAAGTTCCCGCCGTCGATGGTGCTCGCCTTCCTATTGCGTCACGCGGCCCGGACCGGGAGTGAGCAATCGTGGGCCATGGTCGCGGCGACGTGCGTGGCCATGGCCCGGGGCGGCCTGTACGACCAGCTCGGCGGCGGTTTCGCGCGCTACAGCGTGGACGCCGATTGGGTGGTCCCGCACTTCGAAAAGATGTTGTACGACAACGGATTGCTGCTGCGTGTCTATGCCGAGTGGGCGCGCCAGGGCGGCGGCGAGTTCGCCCGGCGGGTGACCACCGAGACGGCCGACTTCCTGCTCGCCGATCTCCGCACGCCGGAGGGCATGTTCGCGGCCGCTCTGGATGCGGACACCGAAGGAGTCGAGGGCCTGACCTATGTCTGGACGCCGGCGGAGTTGACCGCCGCTCTCGGCGCGGCTGACGGGGCTGCTGCCGCGGACGTCTTCACGGTGACCGCCCGCGGCACCTTTGAGCATGGGGCGTCGACGCTCCAATATTGCTGCGACGCAGCGGATTCCGACTGGTACGCCGGCATCCGAGAGCGGCTGCGGACGATTCGCGCAGCGCGCCCCCAGCCCGCGCGCGACGACAAGGTGGTGGCGTCCTGGAACGGGCTGGCGATCGCCGCATTGAGCATCGCGGGCCGCGTGCTCGGGCGCCCGGACTATGTTGCGGCAGCTGAAGTTTGCGCCGAGCAACTGATCGCCCGACAGGTGGTCGACGGGCGCCTGGTTCGGGTCTCGCGCGGCGCCCGGCTCAGCACGGCTCCCGGGCAGGCGGACGACTACGGCAACCTGATCGAAGGGCTGTGCCAGCTCTACCAAGCCGACGGCCGGACCGAATGGCTTAGCGCGGCAACGGGATTGGCCGACACCGCCGGTGATCTTTTCCGGCGGGCCGACGGTTGGGCCGAGCAGCCCAAGGACGGTGAGGCGCTCTATCTGACTCCCCCGGCCGGCGCCGACAATGCCGAGCCGTCCGGACTTTCGGCGCTCGCCATGGGTTTGCTCACCCTGTCGGCGTTGACCGAGCGGGCCGATCTGCGAGCGGCTGCAGAAGCGCTGATCGCGCAGAACGGCGCTCTCGCCGTGGACAATCCGCGATTCGGCGGGTGGACCCTGGCGGCAGCGGAGGCCGTGGTTGCCGGCCCGCTGCAGGTCGCCGTCGTCGGCTCGGGGCCGGTGGCGCGCGAGATGATCGACACGGTCGCGGGCTCGCCCTCCCCCGGATTGGTGCTGGCCTACGGTGCTGAGGCGGACGAGGCGGTGCCGCTGCTCGCGGGGCGAGTGGCGGTCGGTGGCGAGGCAACGGCATACGTCTGTCGGCAGTTCGTCTGTGACGCGCCGGTGACGGCGGTCGCAGACCTGGAGCGGGGGCTGCGGGAATCCGGGGCGGCGGGAAATGGTTGGGACCGGACATGATGTTCGGACGCCAGGTCAAGCCCATGCCCACCGCCCAGACCGCGCTAGCCGGTCGTGCGGAGCGGCCGTTCGTGGTGCCCGCCAGGCACGAGGTACTGGGGACGCCGCTGGAAGGACCGTGGCCGGCGGGCACCGAGATGCTCTATGTCGCGATGGGGTGTTTCTGGGGCGCCGAGCGGATCATGTGGCGGCTGCCAGGGGTGGTGACGACGGCGGCCGGGTATATGGGTGGTTTCACGCCCAACCCGACCTACGAGGAGACGTGCACCGGGCAGACCGGGCACACCGAGTCGGTGCTCGTGGCCTACGACCCGGCGCGCATCAGCCCGGCCGAGATCCTCAAGGCCTTCTGGGAGAACCACGACCCGACCACCGCGAACCGGCAGGGCAATGATGTCGGGACGCAATACCGGTCCGCGATCTATTGGACGACGCCCGAGCAGGAGGCCGCGGTGCGGGCGACGGCGGCAGCGTTCCAGGGTGAGTTGGACAAGGTGCGGGCCGGGACAATCTCTACGCAACTCGCGCCGGCCGCCGAGGTCGGCCCCTTCTGGTATGCCGAGGACTATCACCAGCAGTACCTCCACAAGAACCCCGGGGGCTATTGCAACCACGGCCCGAATGGGCTGACCTGCCCCATCGGCATCGCGAATCTGCCTGCGCAGCAAGACATTCTGCCTGGTCGCCCGGAGTAGTTCCATGGACCAGCGGCGCTCGGACATGCGGGAGATCGCAGGTCTGTGTGGCGAGTGCGCGCACGCGCTGATCCGGCCGACCCGCAAGGGCACGACCTATCTGCGCTGCGGCTTGGCCGCGACCGATCCGCGCTTCCCGCGCTATCCCCGGCTGCCGGTCATCGCGTGCCACGGATTCACGCCGCTGACGGAAGATCGCTCCCAGTGAGCATGGCAAACCCCTTGTTCGCGCGGTAATCCTTCCCACGCGAAGAAGGGGTTTGTGGCATAGGGCGGGAAGGATGTCGCCCCGAGGGGTCAGGAGGGGCGGTCGGTGCGGGCCTGGGCCCAGGGCAGGACCATCAGTGCCAGCCAGAGGGCGCCGACGACGAAGGCGCCGATGGCCAGCCAGAGCTTCCAGAATCCGTCGTTGTCGACCAGGTTGGGGCCGAAGGCGACCCCCAGGCCATACAGCACGGCGACGATGCCGACGATTCCGCGGCGCTGGTCCTTGCTCATCGGGTCCCCATCCACGGCACGATGACGAGGAAGACGGCGGCCAGCAGCACGAGGACCGAGCCACCCAGGACATACGGGCGTTCGTAGCGCGGCCAGTCGACCACCTTCGGGGCGAAGGCGAAGCCGACCCCATAGATCGCGGCCAGCAGGCCGGTCACCGCCAATCCGGTCTCGACGCTCATCAGCGGCGGCCTTTCCGTCAGGCGGGGCCGGTGACCCCGCTGCCCGTCAAGTGTGGCAACGACAAGCCGCGGACTCGCGGGCCACGACGGTCAAGAAGCGCCGCGACTCTACGTATTCAGAGCACCGTCAGTGCGTAGTCATGCGTAGTCGCAACCAGCCGCTCGCGGGCGGCCACCGGATCGACGTAGGCCGCGGTGGCCCACACATCGGCCCACATCAGGTCCGGCCCGACGACCGTGGTCGACCCCGGGCGGGCGATTCGCTCCCCCGTGCCGGGATCGACGATGTGTGCCCCGCGGGCAGCCGCTCCGGACGTGGCCACCGCACCTTGGGTCAGCTCGACCGTGGCGGCGATCCGCCCCGGCACGCGCGGGTCCTCGATCCCGATCCGCCAGGTGGGCGCGATGCCCCGCATCCCACGGCCGACGCCGACGACCATGTCGCCGCCGGCGCTGAGGCAGAAGGAGATGCCCGGGACGGTGCGCAGGTGCGCAGCTGCCTGCTCGACCCCCCAGCCTTTGACCAGCCCGGTCGGGTCGTATGACGGCCGCCCCGCCTCGCGCGCGAACCACGCCGTGAACAGCCCATCCGTCGCTTCCTCGGCGGCCAACGTCAGATCGAGCACCTCGGCCTGCCACTCGTGGCACTCCCCAGGGGTAATCGCACCGGCCTGGAGCCGCCGCAGCTCCGAGTCGGCGCGCCACATACTGAAGAGGTCATCGACGCGACGCAGGGTGGCGAAGGCATTGGCCGCGGCCGCGGCGATATCGGCTCGCTCGGGGTCGATCGCCTTGACGTGCAAGGAAATCGGCATCCCCATGATCATCTCGACGAAAGCCTTGCGCCCGATCACGGTGGCGCCGCGCTGCGGCTCCGGAGTGACGGCATGCGCCATGGCCGGCAGGGGCTGGGTGACGGTGCTCATCAGAGGTGGGCCTGGTCGATCGCGGACTGGAGGGATTGGATATAGCCGTTCGAGGTGACGGTCGCGCCAGAGACCATGTCGATGCTCGCGCTCTGGGCCGTGATCACTTCGTCATTGAGGACGGGAACGGCATACGAGTTGATCTGCTGGTCGCGCGGGTTGTCCCACGGGATCTGGGTGACTCCGGACTTGGTGATCTTGCCGTTCGCGACGGTGATCTGGACCTGGACCAGGCCCCAGCGGGTCATCACCTCATCGCCGGTGTAGGTCTTGGCCGCGTTGCTACTGGACCCCGACCCGCTCGAACTGGCGCTCGAACTGGCGCTCGAACTCGACGACGGGGTCGATGCCTCGCTCGACGGCGAATCCCCTTGACTGGCAGTGCCATTCGTTGAGTTGTCCGCTGACGAACTGCCGGCGGTCGAGTCGCTCGATGTCGCGTCGGACGAGCCGGACGCGGACTCGGTCAGCGGGGCTTCCGCCTCCACGGCGGTCTTGGCCTTGGCGCTGGTTGAGGTGGGATAGCTGAAGAGGAGGACGAGCGCAGAGATGGTGCTCATCAGCCACAAGGTGATTCGTCGCATGGCGCTTGGATGTCCTTTAGTAAGTGAAGTATTCGATGTGGATGGCTGCCGCCGGAACGCCGGCCCCCAGCGCCGCCGCCTTGGCTGCGTCCATCCAGGCGGGGGCACCGCAGATGTAGACGTCGCGCTCGGCGATGTCCGGGACGAGTTGACGCAGGGCCTCGACATCGCTCAGGTGCGCCGCTTGCGCCGGCAGCCAGGTCTCCCGGCCCGGTATGCGGCGCCCTTCCACCACGACATATCGCGCGCCTCGTTCGCGGGCGAGAGCATCCAACTCATCGCCGAGGACGAGATCGTCGCGGGTGCTCACGCGGTGGATAACGCTCACGTCGCTGCCCTGCGGGAGCGCCTCGAGAAGGGCGCGCATCGGGGTGATCCCGATGCCGGCACCCAGCAGCGCGACCTTGGTGCGGGTCCTGGTCCCCGGGTGGAGGCGGCCGTACGGGCCCTCGATGACGGCCTTGGTGCCGACGGCGAGTTCGGCGAGCCGGGCGCTGCCGTCACCGAGGTGTTTGACCGTGATCCGCAGGGTGTCGTCGGTGGGGGCGGCGGAGAGGGAGTAGGGGTTGGCGCGCGTCCAGCCGGGGCCGTCCTGGAACCGCCAGTTGAAGAACTGACCGGCTTGTGCCCCAAGTCGATTCAGGCCGCGGCCACGCAGGGTCACCGTGGTGACGTCGGGGGTCTCGGCGCGGACGCCGACGACGTGCAGCGCCGACCGGCGGGTGCGGACGAAGGGCACAGCGACCCGCCAGATGAGCACGGCGGCCAGGCACGCGGCATACGCGCTCCACCAGAAGACGGTCGCCAAGCGGGAGGAGAGGAAGTCCGCGCCCGTCCAGAGTTGGTGCGGGAGTGCGAGACCGGCGCCGAGATAGCCGTATAGGTGAATCAGGTGCCAGGACTCGTAGCGCAGCTTGGCGCGGGCCTTCTTGACCGAGGTGACCACGACCATGATCAGCGCAAGGGTGCCGGCGATGGCCAGCAGCATCCCGGGGTAGTTGAGGGTGAAGTCGACGATGGTGCCCCACACGCCCTGGGGTGAGGCAGCGGCATACCCGA
The DNA here is from genome assembly GCF_035343835.1 of Nostocoides sp. Taxonomy (NCBI): domain Bacteria; kingdom Bacillati; phylum Actinomycetota; class Actinomycetes; order Micrococcales; family Intrasporangiaceae; genus Nostocoides; species Nostocoides sp. The sequence continues at coordinate 8,562 of NZ_DAOQZV010000133.1, forward strand.
GGGTGATCAAGACGATGTGAGCGAGCATCAAGTTGAAGGAGGTGAAGCCCACGAGGCGGTGGGTGCGCGCGAGCTCGTCCTGGCCCCAGGCCCTCTCGAACCACGGCACCCGCGCCATGAGGAAGACCTGGACCAGCAGCAGAGCCGAGGCGATCAGACCGGTGAGGCGGCCGAAGGAGGTCAGGAACCCGGCCACCGTGCCCACGTCTTGCAGCCCGCCGCCCTTGACCCATAAGGCGCTGACGAAGAGCAGCAGGGCCCACATCGCCGCGCCGGAGGCGTCACGCCACCAGGTGGGAACGCGGCGTAGCGGAGCGGGAGCCGCCGGGCGCGCGGCGCCC
>NZ_DAOQZV010000134.1:0-8888 GCF_035343835.1 Nostocoides sp.
AACCCGCAACCCCCGCCTTGCAAAAGCGGTGCGCTACCAATTGCGCCACTTCCCCGTATGCAGTTGTCCCGGCCCCAGCGAGGGGCCAGGTCACGATCAGCCCGCCGCCGGCGCAGCCGGGGTGGCAGGCTCCGACGTCGAGGGCCCGGTGGCCTCGGCCCAGAGGTCCTTGTCGGACTTCGACTTGTCGATGTTCTTCTTCAGGATGCTCGCGCCGAGCGCGGTCGCGACGACCAGCAGCAGCTTCTTCATGGTCTTCCCCTTCAACCAAGCGCGAGCCCGGGCGGGTCCCGGGACCGCGGGAGGTGGGCCTAACAGGACTTGAACCTGTGACCTCTTCCTTATCAGGGAAGCGCTCTAACCGTCTGAGCTATAGGCCCGCTTGCCGCGCCGCGACACCACGCGAGCGCCGCACGAGATTACCCCACGCGGGGCACCCCGACCAAAACGACGTCAGTCGTCGGTCAGCGTCAACTGCGCGCCGCCGACCAGCGAGGCGCAGATGTTGTAGAGGAAGGCCCCGAGCGTCGAGAAGGCGGTGATCAGCAGGACGTTGACCACACCGAGCAGCACCGAGAGCGACACGACCCGGCCGAAGCCGAGGATGTTGAGGATGTTGAACTCGGTGTTGGAGTCGCCGATGATCTTCGCCGCCATCGCGTTGATCTGGTCGAAGACGCCCATGCCGGACAGGAGCATCCACAAGACCGCGATCATCACGACAGTGGCAACGCCGAGCCCGACGGCGACGAGGAAGGCGACCTTCATCGCCGACCACGGGTCAATCCGCGAGACGGTCAGCCGCACCCGCCGGGCGGCCGGACGCGGAGTTGTCGTCGTCGTCACCGGAGTCGGGGCGGCGGGCCGCTTCGCCACCTTGGCGGCGGGTCCGCTCGAAGTCACTCTCGACCTCCGGTCTCGTCACTGTCACCGATCGCGGCGTCCCCGTCTTCGGCCGGCGCACTCACGCCGTTCTCGTCAGAAGGTACCCCTTCCGCCTCCGAATCCACACGGTCAGTGCCCTCGGCGGCGTTCGTGGCGCCCGCCGAATCTCCTTCTGCCGAGTCGACTTCCTCCTCGGTGGCTCGCTCGACGCCCCGGGCGACCGCGACGATGGCATCGCCGGCGCGCGGCGTCGCGAACGAGACACCCATGGTGTTGCGCCCGGTCAGCCGTACCTCGTCGACCCGGGAGCGGACGATATTGCCCTTCTCCATGACGACGAGCACCTCATCCTCCGGTTCGACGGTCAGCGCCCCCACGATGTCGCCACCGCGCTCGCTGAGCTTCGCGACGGCCACGCCGAGAATGCCGCGTCCCTTGGCCGACCACTGCGATGCCTTGGAACGCTTGGCCAGCCCCGACTCGAAGACGACGAAGACGTCGGGATCACTCCCCGCCGGTATGACGCTCATCGACAACAACGCATCGTCGCCTCGGAACTTCATCCCGGTCACGCCCGAGGTGGGCCGCCCCATCGGCCGCAGCTGAGTGTCATTGGCGCTAAAGCGCGCCGACTGCCCCTTGCGGGAGACGAGCAGCAGGTCGTCGGTGTCGGAGACCAGCTCCGCACCGACGAGCTCGTCGCCGGGACGCAAGTTGATCGCAATCACGCCACCGCTGCGCGGGGAGTCGTATTCGGCGAGCCGGGTCTTCTTCACCAGGCCCGACTTGGTCGCCAGCACCAGATACGGCGCGGCGGCATAGTCGCGGATCGCGAGGACCTCGGCGATGGTCTCCTCAGGCTGGAAGGCAAGCAGGTTGGCCACATGCTGGCCTTTGGCGTCGCGCCCGGCGTCGGGCAACTCATACGCCTTGGCCCGATAGACCCGCCCAAGGTTGGTGAAGAAGAGCAGCCAGTGGTGCGATGTCGTGGTGAAGAAGTGCGAGACGACGTCCTCGCCGCGCAGCTGCGCCCCACGCACGCCCTTGCCGCCGCGGCGCTGCGAGCGGTATTCGGTGACCTTGGTGCGCTTGGCATAGCCGCCGCGGGTGATGGTGACGACGACGTCCTCTTCGGGGATGAGGTCTTCCAAGTTCATATCGCCGTCGAAGGGCACGATCGTGGTGCGCCGCTCGTCGCCGAAGCGCTTGACGATCTCGGCGAGCTCGTCGGAGACGATGGTGCGCTGCCGGCCCGGCTTGGCCAGGATGTCCTGGTAGTCCAGGATCTCGGCCTCGATCTCGTCGTGCTGCTCGATGATCTTGGCGCGCTCCAACGCCGCAAGCCGGCGCAGCGGCATGTCGAGGATGGCATTGGCCTGGTCCTCGTCGATGTCGAGCAGCGCGATCAGGCCCGCGCGGGCCTCATCGACGGTGCGCGAGGCGCGGATCAAGGCGATGACCTCATCGAGCCGGTCGAGCGCCTTGAGCAGACCACGCAGAATGTGGATGGCCGCTTCGGCCTTTTTGAGGCGGAACGCCGTGCGCCGCTGGATGACGTCGATCTGGTGATCGACCCAATAGCGGATGAAGGCGTCGATCGGCAGCGTGCGCGGGACGCCGTCGACAAGCGCGAGCATGTTCGCGCCGAAGGTCGTCTGCAACTGCGTGTGCTTGTAGAGGTTGTTGAGCACCACCTTGGCGACGGCGTCGCGCTTGAGCACGATGACCAGCCGCTGGCCGGTGCGCCCGGAGGTCTCGTCGCGGATGTCGGCGATGCCGTGCAGCCGCCCGTCCTTGACCTGCTCGGCGATCTTCTGGGCCAGTGAGTCCGGGTTGACTTGGTAGGGCAACTCGGTGACGACCAGGCAGGTGCGGCCCTGGATCTCCTCGACCGCGACGACCGCCCGCATCGAGATCAGGCCGCGGCCGGTGCGGTAGGCCTCCTCGATTCCCCTGCGCCCCATGATCAGGGCGCCGGTCGGGAAGTCGGGGCCGCTGATGCGCTCCATGACCGCGGTGAGGGCCTCCTCGCGGGTCGCATCGGGGTGATGGAGCACCCACTGCGCGGCGTCGGCGACCTCGGTCAGGTTGTGCGGCGGGATCTGGGTGGCCATGCCGACGGCGATACCGGCGGAGCCGTTGACCAACAGGTTGGGGAAGCGGGCCGGCAGGACCGAGGGCTCCGACTCCTTGCCGTCGTAGTTCGGTCCGAAAGCGACGGTGTCCTGGTCGATGTCGCGCACCATCTCCACCGACAGGGGCGCCATTTTGCACTCGGTGTATCGCGGTGCAGCCGCCCCGTCATTGCCGGGCGAGCCGAAGTTGCCCTGCCCCGAGACCAGCGGATACCGCATCGACCAGTCCTGGACCAGTCGCACGAGGGTGTCGTAGATCGCGGAGTCCCCATGGGGGTGGTACTTGCCCATGACGTCACCAACGACGCGGCTGCACTTGTTGAAGCCGCGGTCGGGGCGGTAGCCGCCGTCCCACATCGCGTAGATGATCCGGCGGTGCACGGGCTTCAAGCCGTCGCGGACGTCGGGGAGCGCCCGGGCGACGATGACCGACATGGCGTACTCGATATACGAGCGCTGCATCTCGGTGTTGAGGTCGATGGGCTCGACCGCGTCGGCACCCTCGGGGGGAAGCTCAGTCATACGAAAATCGCTCCGTCAGAAAGGGATTCAGATATCCAGAAAGCGGACGTCGCGCGCATTGCGCTGGATGAAGCTGCGGCGCGACTCGACGTCCTCACCCATCAGGATCGAGAAGATCTCGTCGGCGGCTGCGGCATTCTCCAGGGTGACCTGGAGCAGCGTGCGCTCGGTGGGGTCCATGGTCGTCACGCGCAACTCGTCGTAGTCCATCTCGCCGAGACCCTTGTAGCGCTGCACCGGGTTGTCCTTCGGCAACCGCCAACCCTGCGCCTGCCCGTCGGCGAGCAGCGCATCGCGCTCGCGGTCGGTGAAAGCGAACTGGTGGTCATGGTTGGTCCAGCGCAGGCGATACAGCGGCGGCTGGGCAAGGTAGACATAACCGGCCTCGATCAGCGGCTGCATGAACCGGAAGAGCAGCGTCAGCAGCAGTGTCCGGATGTGCATGCCGTCGACATCGGCGTCGGCCATCAGCACGATCTTGTGATAGCGCGCCTTCTCGATGTCGAAGTCCTCGCCGATCCCGGTGCCGAAGGCGGAGATCAGCGCCTGGACCTCGGTGTTGGCGAGGATTTTGTCGATCCGGGCCTTCTCGACGTTGAGGATCTTGCCGCGGATGGGCAGGATTGCCTGGTTATAAGGGTTGCGCCCGCGCACGGCCGAGCCGCCGGCGGAGTCACCCTCGACGATGAAGACCTCCGAGATCGCCGGATCCTTCGCCTGGCAGTCGCGCAGCTTGCCCGGAAGGCCTCCCGACTCCAGCACCCGCTTGCGAGTCGCCTCGCGGGCGCGCCGGGCGGCCACGCGGGCGGCTGCGGCCTGGACGGCCTTGCGGACGATGTCCTTGCCGGCGTTCGGATTGCGCTCGAGCCAGGCCCCGAACTCATCGGTCATGGCCCGTTGCACGAATCCCTTGACCTCGGAGTTGCCGAGCTTGGTCTTGGTCTGGCCCTCGAACTGCGGCTCGCCGAGCTTGACCGAGACGACGGCGGTCAGACCCTCACGCACGTCGTCCCCGGTGAGGTTCTCGTCCTTCTCTTTCAGCAAGTTCTGCCGGCGGGCGAAGTCGTTGACCAGCTTGGTCAAGGCCGCCCGGAAACCCTCCTCGTGCGTGCCTCCCTCGTGCGTGTTGATGGTGTTGGCATACGTATGGACGCTCTCGCTGTAGGCGGTCGTCCACTGCATCGCCAACTCCAGCGAGAGGCTGCGCTCGACGTCCTCGACCTCGATCGCGATGATCTCGGGGTTGACCGGCTCGGCCTTCTTGGACGAGACCAGGTGAGTGACATAGTCGACCAGGCCGTTGTCGTAGCGGTAGCTGACCTTCTTGGCCTTGATCGTCTTTGTCTCGCCGGTCTCGTCCTGCGCCTCGGAGTCGACGACGTCCTGGACGTCGTCGTCGAGATTGTCCAGGTCGACCTCGTCGGTGACGGCGTCCTCGGGGATGCGTTCGTCGACGAGGTTGATCTGCAGACCCTTGTTGAGGAAGGCGTACTGCTGAAAGCGCGCGCGGATCGTCTCGTAGTCGTAGTGCGTGGTCTCGAAGATATCGTCATTGGCCCAGAAGGTGATGGTGGTGCCGGTGGCGTCCGTCTCCTCCATCTGGGTCAGCGGGCCGGTGGGCACGCCGTGATCGAAGCTCATCCGGAAGGCGTGACCCTTCTGCCGCACGGCCACGTCCATCCGGCGCGAGAGCGCGTTGACGACGGACGAGCCGACACCGTGCAGGCCACCAGAGACCTTGTAGCCGCCGCCGCCGAACTTGCCGCCGGCGTGCAACTGGGTCAGCACCAGCTCGACCGCACTGACTCCCTCGGTCGGGTGGATGTCGGTGGGGATGCCACGGCCGTTGTCCTTGACGCGCACGGCGCCCTCGGCCATGAGGGTCACATCGATGGTGTCGGCATACCCGGCGAGCGACTCATCGACCGCGTTGTCGACGATCTCCCAGACCAGGTGGTGCAGGCCGCGCTCACCGGTCGAGCCGATATACATGCCCGGGCGCTTGCGGACGGCCTCGAGGCCCTCCAAGACGGTGATGGCGCTCGCGTCATACGCGACGGCGTCGGCGACCGTCGCGGGCGCAGGGGTGACGTCGGGGCTGTCGGCCACGGTGCTCCTCGGTGATGACGTGACGATCAACCGCCGCCCGTGGCGGTGGTGATCAGGCAACGCTCAATCTTACCTGTCACGCACCGACAACCATGCATTCCCCGGCCCGTGGGGGCCGATTTCGCGCGATCTCCCCCCCGGTTCGGAGGGGGATCACGCACCAACGGGTAACAGCGGCCGTATGACGCTTCCAGCCGACCCCGCCGCGTCGCCGTCCGCCGGCCTCGGGGACGGACGATCACGCAGGACCTCCCGTCAGACCACGACTCTAGGATCGACCTGTGAGTGCGACCGCAGAGAGCCGATGGCTGGGTCGTGCCGCAACCTCGGAGGCTCAGCGTGTGCGGGATGCCTTGGAGATGCATGAGTTCGGCGTCGAGATGTTCCGCCAGCGGATTCGCCGGGACCAACCAAGCGTGGACGAAGCGCAGGTGAGCACGTTGACGCCGGCCTGGCTGATCGCGGCGCCTGGCCCCGACCGGCTCCTCCGTGCTGCCCTCGGACACCGGGCCTGGTGCAGGCTGTCGACGGTCAGGCCCATCACCGATCCGTTCGACCTGGCAATCGATCCCCGCGCAGCGTCACCTGCCGGGCGCAAGCGGTTTCGATTCGACAGAATGGACCAGTGAGCGAGCGGGCGGCAGGGACGGGCGACGCATTGCGTCGTGGCACCCTGGCACCTCCGCCCCGGACCTTGGTCGACATCTTCCGTGTCACCGTGCGGCGCTGCCCGGACGAGCCGGCGCTGGACAATGGCGCCGAAGTCCTGACCTATGCCGAGTTCGACGACGCCGCGAGCGAGGTCGCTGCGGCGCTGGCCGCCGCCGGCGTCGGGCCCGGCGACAAAGCCGGCGTGCGGATCGCTTCCGGCACCACCGATCTGTATGTCGCGATCATGGGCATCCTGCTCGCCGGCGCGGCCTATGTCCCCGTGGACGCAGACGATCCGGATGAGCGCGCCCGCACGGTCTTCGAGGAAGCCGCAGTCGCGGCGGTCGTCGGCGACGGGCTGACGATCACCGTGCCGCGGGCGCGGTCCGCCCGGGAACCGGAAGGTCCCTCGGTCGCCGACGACGCGTGGGTGATTTTCACTTCTGGGTCCACGGGGAAACCGAAGGGCGTTGCGGTGACCCATCGCAGTGCGGCGGCATTCGTCGACGCCGAGTCGCGGATGTTCTTGCAGGAGAACCCGATCGCTCCCGGAGATCGGGTGATGGCCGGGCTCTCGGTCGCCTTCGACGCCAGTTGCGAGGAGATGTGGCTCGCCTGGCGGTATGGCGCGTGCCTGGTCCCGGCGCCGCGCTCGCTGGTCCGCTCGGGGATGGATTTGGCACCCTGGCTGACCGCGAACCGGATCACCATCGTCTCGACGGTGCCGACGCTGGTGGCGTTGTGGCCGATCGAGGCGCTGGCCAAGGTGCGCCTGGTGATTCTCGGCGGCGAGGCGCTGCCGCCGGAGCTGAACGCCCGCCTCGTGCGCCTCGGCCGCGAGGTCTGGAACACCTACGGCCCCACCGAGGCGACGGTCGTCGCGTGCGGTGCCCGGATGACCGGGGAGCCGCCGGTGCGCATCGGGCTGCCGCTGGACGGCTGGGATCTGGCGGTGGTCGACGGCGCGGGGCAGGAAGTCCCGGCCGGCGAGAGCGGCGAGTTGATCATCGGCGGGGTCGGGCTGGCGCGCTATCTCGACCCGGTCAAGGACGCCGAGGTGTATGCCGCCATGCCCACCCTGGGCTGGGAACGCGCCTATCGCTCGGGCGACCTCGTCGTCAACGACCCCGAGGGCCTGCGCTTCCTCGGCCGGGCCGACGACCAGGTCAAGGTCGGCGGGCGGCGCATCGAACTCGGCGAGATCGACTCGGCGCTGCTCGCCCTGCCCGGGGTGTCCGCCGCCGCGGTCGCGGTGCGTGCCACGGCGAGCGGTTCGAAGATCCTCGTCGGCTATGTGACCGTCGACGAGGCCTTCGATGCGCGGGCCGCGATGGCGCACCTGCGCGCCACCATGCCGGCGGCGCTGGTGCCTCGCCTGGCTCCGGTGGCCAGCCTGCCGACCCGCATCAGCGGCAAGATCGACCGCGACGCCCTGCCCTGGCCGTTGCCAACCGTCGGGCGGTCCGACGGGGCGAGTGGCCTGCGCCTGGACGGCACCCAGGAGCGCATCCGGGGGCTCTGGGAGCAGATCATCGGGGCCGCACCCGAGCGCCTTGACGACGACTTCTTCGATCTCGGTGGCGGCAGCCTGATGGCCGCCCAGATGGTCGCCCGGCTGCGCGAGACGCACCCGGAGATCACGATCGCCGACATCTATGACCACCCCACGCTGGCCGCCCTGGCCGCGCATCTGGACGAGATGGCGATCCCGACCTCCCGGCTGAACAAGAACGTCCGGCCGGTCGAGCGCAAGACCCAGGCCGGCCAGGTGGCCGCCCACCTGCCCTTGACCACGATCCGCGGGCTGCGCTGGCTGACCTATGTCGCCATCGCGACCAATCTGCTCGCCGCGGGCGGCCCGATGGCCAGGGTCACGCCGGGCGGTGCCGGCCTGCCGTGGGCGCACCCGGTCAGCTGGTGGTGGCCGCTGGTGGGGGCGCTCGTGCTGATCACACCGGTCGGCCGGATGCTCCTCGCCGCCGCCGGTGCGCGCGTGATCCTCGCCGGGATCACGCCGGGCGACTACCCTCGCGGCGGCCGGGTCAATATGCGCGTCTGGCTCGCCGAACGCTGGGTCGATGAGGTCGGCGCAACCTCGAGCGCCGGTGCCGTGCTGCTGCGCTGGTATGCCCGCCTGCTCGGCGCCGACATCGGCCGCGATGTCGACCTGCACGCGCTGCCGCCGGTCACAGGCATGCTGCGCATCGGGGACGGAGCCAGCATCGAACCCGAGGTCGACCTGACCGGCCACTGGCTCGACGGGGACCGCCTCAAGATCGGCCCGGTCCGCATCGGACGCGACGCCCGCGTTGGCGCCCGGTCGACTTTGTGCCCGGGCGCCGACATCGGGGACGGTGCCGAGGTCGTCGCGGGATCGGCCGTCTTCGGGCAGGTACCGGCCGGTGAGCGCTGGTCCGGCTCCCCGGCCCGCTCGACCGGCCAGCCCGCCGCCGCGTGGTGGTGGAGCTGCCGGAGCGCCATCCCACCTCGCCCTTCAACCCGTTGTGGAAGCGGTTCTGGGGCATCGACCGCCCCAGCGAACCGTCGGCCGAGCTGTTCATCGAGGTGGTGCGCGAGCTCGGCTGG
>NZ_DAOQZV010000135.1:0-8812 GCF_035343835.1 Nostocoides sp.
GGCGACGCTCGCGAGCGGGAGGTCGGCCACCGGCCGGCCGGTCATCGGCGTGCGCACCTCGTGCCGCTCGGCGCTAGCGGCGGCAACGGCGTGCGCGAGCAGGCGCTGGATCTCAGCCCGCTCGGGCACACCGGTGGGCGTCGCATCAGCCGGGACGAGATCCGGGGTCTGCAGCGTTGCCGTCATCTCCCCAGGGTATTACTCGCCGGTAGAGCCCAGCGGCGGCCCGGACTGTGGGTCCGAGTCCGTGACCGGGACTATCGCGCGGAGGGCAGTCCGTGGCGGTGCGCTATGCGGGCGGCGTCCTGGCGGGTCGGGACACCGAGCTTGCGCAGAATGTTCGACACGTGCACGCTCGCCGTCTTGACGCTGATGCCGTGGCGGGCCGCGATCTCGCCGTTGGTGCAGCCGGCTGCGACGTCGTCGAGGATCTCGCGCTCACGGGCGGTCAGTCCGGGCAGCGGCTCAGCCGCGTCCGTCGCGGCCGAGCTGGGCTTGAGGTCGATCCGATACCACCGGGCCGTGCACTCGACCTCAGCGATGAGGGGCACCAACCCGACATTCGTGGCACTCGCGTAGGCCGTGCGTAGGGCGCTCACGGCCGCGACCCCGGTCTCCGACCGGAGCGTCGCTTCCGCGATCCGCCAGTGAACGTATGCTTGCGCGACCGGCCCGCGGATCGTGGCCTCGGCCCGCTGCCAGGAGCCGACATCCGTATGGCCGTCCGCCCGCCCCCTCTCAGCCGCCTCCAGCGCGCTCACTTCGCCGTGGCGCCGCTCGGTCAGCGCACGGAGCGCAGCGGCCGGTCCGTCCGGGCGGCCACCGGCCGTGACCACATCCCCCAGCGCACGCCAGGCCAGCGCGATCAGTCGAGCCGGGTAGCCCAGGCCGGCGGCCTCGGCCTGCGTCAGGTTGGCCAGAGCCACGTCCAGGGCACGTTCGGGCTCGCCTGCCCAGAGGGCCACCTCGGTTCCAGCCTCGGCCACGGCCAGCCGCCAGGTCGCAGGCGCATCCCGGTCGAGCATCAGCCGAGCGGCTTCGTCGGCCCAGGCGCGCGCCTGCTCAAGGCGCCCGACGCAGGCGGCGGCCTGCGCGGCCCGCATCGCGATAGGCGACTTGACCAACCCGTCGGGGGCGATGGCCATGCCGTGAGCTCCGCGTGTGTAGGCATCCTCCAACCGCCCCAAGAGCATCAGCGCCTCGACGGCGTTGGCGATCAGCACGCTCCCGCTGTGTCGCAGGACGCCGCACCGGCCGAGTTCCTCGATGCCCTGCTCGCACACCGCGAACTGTCCCGACGGATCGCCAGACATGCCCAGGACGTTCCCGAGATTGACATAGGCCGCGACGAGATCGTCGACGCTGCCGCCCTCGTGCGCGCTGGCCAGAGCCACCTGTAGGTGGTCGGTCGCGGTCGCCAGATCACCGGCGAGCGCGGCCGCCACCCCGAGGGCGTTATGCGCGATGCCCGCCCAGCGCACCGATCCGGCAGCCTCGGCCAGAGTTACCGCCGCTGCGCCGAACCGGGCGGCGTCATCGGTGCGCGACCAGGCGGCCGCCACCCGCGCAGACCACGCGAGGACGGGGATCGACACCTGTTCATCGCCGTCAGAGAGCAGTGAACGCGCTTGTGCGAGAGCGCTGTCCGCCGCCTCTCCGGCACCGGTGACGAAATCGATCGCGCCCAACCGCCACAGGATGTCCGCCCGCGCAGTATCGGATCCGGCGTGCACGAGCGCCCGATTCAGCACGGCCCGCGCCTGGTCATACGCACCAGCCAAGCCGTAGGCGCGTGCCGCGGCGAGGCGCAGGTCGGGCAAGCTCTCGTGATCCGCAACCGCGCCGGCGTCGAGAAGCGCTTCGGCGCGGCCATACCACCGACCCGCGTCGGCGAAGGCCCACCGATGCTCGGCCACGCGTGCCGCGGCAACCGTGATCGCCACCGTCTCGGCGTGCGCCATTTCCGTATGCCGCGCCAACGCCAGCACGGACGCATCATCGCTGCGGCCCGCGAGGACTCCCATCGCGCGCTCGTGCAAGCGGCGCCGCTCGCTTGGCAAGGCGTCGGCATAGGCCACCTCCGCGCACGCTGCATGCCGGAAAGCCAATCCTGGTCCCGCAGGGCACAGCACGTGCGTGTCGAACGCAACTCGGACGGCCGCTTCCACCTGTTCCAGGGGTCGATCCGTCATCACGACCAAATCGTCCAGATCAGCCCTGCCGCCGGCAACGGCAAGTGCGTGCACCAGGTCGCGGGCGAGCGGGGGCAGCGCGGCGATCCGCGCCGTGAAGAGCGCCTCGACGGTCGGAGGGATCGCGAACGCGCCGGTCGTGCTGTCGGCCAGTTGCTCGGCGAGCAGGGGGTTGCCGCCGGAGCGCTGCGCCAGGGTCTCGACTTGCGCGGGATCGAGCGCGGGCCCGGCCACACCGGCGAGGCGAATCGCTTCCGCACCCGTCAGTGGGCCCAGCCCGATGACGACTGTCTGCCGAAGCCGGCCCAGTTCCCCGATCATCCGGTGGGCAGCGTCGCCCGCTTGCCCGTGATCGGTGCGACTGGTGACGACCAGCGCTACCCGCTCGTCGGTGAGGTTGATGGCCAGGTGCGCCAAGAGGTCAAGGCTGGCTTGGTCGGCCCACTGCAGATCGTCGACGATCAGCGCGACCTGACGGGCGTGCCCGAGGGCCTGCAGCAGGCCGAGGACGGCCTGATAAAGCCGCCATTGGGGCCCGATGGCCGCCGACGCACCGGCCGTGGGCTCGGCCGTCGTCACGCCCGCCATCAGCCGGCGCAATTCGGGGAATCGCTCGATCTCCTTGCGTCCCGATGGCTTTGACTCCAGTCGACGCAGCGCTTGGATGAGCGGCGCGTAGGGCAGGGGCTCACCAACAACCGGGGCACAGGCGCCCGCCAGCACCACGGGGCGGACCACACGCAGGGCCTCGGTGACCAGCCGGGTCTTGCCGACGCCCAGATCTCCCAGCACGACGACCACGCGTGGCCGCCCGCCGGCACTGTCATCGAACGCCGCTCGCAGCACCGCGATCTCGGCGTCACGGCCGACAAAGCGCAGCTCGCTCGCCATGACACCTCCGACCTTGCGGATTCCGCTGACGCCGACCCTAGTGGGCACTATCGTCGATCGAGCCGCCCCGGCCGATAGTCAGGAGCCCGCCATGCCCATCCCCCCCCGCCCGCGGCATCTGCTCGCGGCCGTGCTGACCGCAACCGGCATTGCCCTTGCCACGGCCTACCCCGGCCTGGCGGTCTTCGACCCCGGGACGCCGGCTAAGGATGTCCACGTCGGACGTGACGACGACAACGCCGCCAATCCCGTCATCCAGCCCGCCGGCGTGAGCGTCGCGCAGCACATGGACAACGCGGACGTGATGTTCGGCCGGGACAACGACGATCTGCTCATCGCCCGCCGCGGCAGCGACACCCTGCTCGGCGGCAGCGGCGCCGACATCCTCGTCGGGGGCCCCGACGGTGGGTCCTCGGGCCGCAATGACGCACTGATCGGCGAGGACGGCGACGACATCGCCATCTGGTCGCCGGGGGATGGCAATGACGCCTTCGCGGGCGAGGACGGCAACGACGTCGTCGTCCTCGGCGTCGCCGCCCGGGCGGGCAACAGCCTGGCCCTGACCGCCTGGGGCCAGCGCAAGATTCCCGCCGTCCGCGTCGCCGGGGTCACCGGCGCGAGCTGTGTCGTGGTGCCCATTTCGCTCGACGGTGCCCCGGTCGATCAATACCTCGTGCGGTATCTCGTCGCGGGCTCGCCCAAGGCGACCCTCCGCGTCAAGGGAGTCGAAACGGCCTACTGCGCAACGGGTTCCGAAGGCAAGGTGCTGATGGCGACGCTGGCCGGTGACGCGCCCAGCTTCTCCGCAGTGCCCGAATCATCCGTCCGCGGGTTGGTCGGCGCGATCCTGCGCTAAGTCCCGGAGCGGGGGATCTAAGGTAGCCGCCCAATGCGCGCCCGAACCTCCTGAGCGCACTGTGGTCGCAGCCCGCCGGAAGCGCCGGCGGACCCGATCCGAAAGGCACTGCGATGCGCATCTCCACCTCTCTCGCCGCCGCTCTCAGCGGAGCCAGCCTGGCCCTGACCCTCGGCTCCACCGGCGCCGTGTCGGCGCTGACGGCCAAGGCTCCGGTCGGCAAGACCTTCACCATGGTCCGCTCGAATGGCACACCCGCCGCCTGCCTCCCCAGCGCAAAGGCCACGGTCGTCGTCACCAAGCAGGGCACCACCGAGAAGCTCGTCCTGAAGGCCACCGGCCTGCGACCCAACGCCGACTACGACCTGTTCGTCACTCAGGTGCCGGACGCGCCCTTCGGTATTTCGTGGTACCAAAGCGACCTGCACACCGATGCGTGGGGCGCCGGCCAGGTGACCGTCGTCGGCCGCTTCAACAAGGAGACCTTCTCGGTTGCCCCGGGTGCCGCGCCGGCCCCGGTCGTGCACGCCGGCGATGCCGCCGCGAACCCAGCCTTCGCACCGGTCCACCAGTACCACCTCGGCCTGTGGTTCAACTCCCCCGCCGACGCCGCCGCCTCCGGCTGCGCGGGCGCCACCACCCCCTTCAACGGCGACCACAACGCGGGCGTCCAGATCCTCAGCACCCGCAACTTCCCGGCGGCCGCCGGCCCGCTGAAGTCGATCCCGTGACCTGACCCGTCACTCGCGCCGCGCCGCCCTGGCCACGACCGGGGCGGCGCGGCCTCAGGTGCGGTCGTCGGGCGCGACCACGACCTCGATGCGCTGGAACTCCTTGACATCGGTATAGCCGGTGGTCGCCATAGCCCGGCGCAGCGCGCCCATCAGGTTGGTCTTGCCATCGGCACTCTGGCTCGGGCCATAGAGGATGTCCTGCAGCGACCCGAGGGTCCCGACCGCCACCCGCTCGCCGCGAGGCAGTTGACCATGGTGAGCCTCCGGCCCCCAGTGGTGCCCGTTCCCGGGCGCCTCGCTCGCTCGCGCGAGGGCGGCGCCCAACATCACCGCGTCCGCGCCGCAGGCGATCGCCTTGACGATGTCACCGGCGCGGCCCATACCGCCGTCGGCGATCACGTGGACATACCGGCCACCGGACTCATCGAGATAGTCCCGGCGCGCCGCCGCGACATCGGCGATCGCCGTCGCCATCGGGGCGTGGATGCCGAGCGAGGTGCGGGTGGTTTGGGCGGCCCCGCCACCGAAGCCGACGAGCACGCCGGCGGCACCGGTGCGCATCAGGTGAAGTGCCGCCATATAGCTCGCCGCGCCGCCGACGATGACGGGCACCTCGAGTTCATAGATGAACCGCTTGAGGTTCAGCGGCTCCGCCTGGCTCGAGACATGCTCGGCCGAGACCGTCGTGCCCCGGATGACGAAGATGTCGACATTGCTCTCCAGCACCGAGTTCCAGAATTGCTGCGTGCGCTGCGGAGACAAGGCGGCGGCCACCGTGACCCCGGCCTTGCGGATCTCGCGCAGCCGCTCGCTGATCAACTCGGGCTTGATGTCCTCGGCATAGATCTGCTGCATCCGGGCGGTGGCCAGTTCAGGGGCGAGCCCGGCGATCTCGGCGAGCAGCGGCTCGGGATCGGCATACCGCGTCCACAGGCCCTCGAGGTCGAGCACGCCGAGGCCACCGAGCTCCCCGAGTGCGATGGCCGTCTTGGGCGACATCACCGAATCCATCGGGGCGGCCAGCACCGGAATGTCGAAGTGATAGGCGTCGATCTGCCAGTTGGTCGAGACATCCTCGGGATCGCGCGTGCGCCGCGAGGGCACGACGGCAATCTCGTCGAGGGAGTAGGCCCGCCTGCCGCGCTTGCCGCGGCCGATCTCGATCTCGGTCACCGCGCAAGGCTACAAGCACCCCGTATGCCGGTCCGCCCGCCGCCCGCGGCCACGTCCGGTGGCGCCTTTCTACCCTGGTAGACAGAAAAGGCAGACCTCTACCCATGAGCCTAAATATCAAGAACGAAGAGGTGTGCGCGCTGGCCCGCGAGGTCGCGGTCCGCACGGGGCAGACACAGACCGGCGCGATCGCCAGCGCCCTCGAAGCGCTATTTAGCGCATATTCTCCGTGCCGCCGAGGAGGATCGCCGAGCGCGCATCGACGCAACTCTTCAACGCATCCACGCCGACCTGACCGAGCAGGATCGCGCCGCGATCCGGCGTCGCGCCGATGACCTTTACGATCCCGAGACGGGGTTCCCGGCGTGATCGTGGACACCTCGGCGCTGATCGCCATCCTGCTCGACGAGAGCGAAGGCGCCAAGTTCAGCCGCCTGATCGAAGGTGACCCGGCACCGAAAGTGTCCGCGGGCACCTATCTCGAGACCGGCATCGTTTTCGATGCCAGATCCGGCGGCCTGCCTGGCGATCTCGACACAGTGCTCATCGACCACGGGGTGTCTGTTGTCGCGATGACCGCCGGGCACGCGGCGCTGGCGCGCGCGGCATACGGCTGGTTCGGCAAGGGGACGGGGCACCCGGGCCGGCTCAACTTCGGCGATTGCCTGTCCTGTGCCCTGGCGATCGACGCGAGCGAGCCCCTGCTGTTCACGGGCGAGGACTTCCGGCATACCGATGTCCGCGACGCCCGGGTCGAGGCGCGCCCGGGCTGAGCCTCGTGCGCGCACGCGCGGGTCGTCTCGCCCTTGGTGTGGGTCAGCGGCCGCGATAGTTGGGGGCCTCGGCGACCATCTGCACGTCGTGCGGGTGGCTCTCCTTCAGCCCCGCCGCCGTGATCCGCACGAAGCGACCCTTGGCGTGCAACTCCGGAATGGTCCGGGACCCGACATAGAACATCGACTGGTGCAGGCCGCCGATCAACTGGTGCGCGACCTGCGAGACCGGACCACGATAGGCGACCTGACCCTCGATCCCCTCGGGCACGATCTTGTCGTCGCTGGTGACATCGGCCTGGAAGTAGCGGTCCTTGGAGTAGGACTTCTTGCCGCGCGAGCTCATCGCCCCGACCGAGCCCATCCCGCGATAGGCCTTGAACTGCTTGCCGTTGATGAAGACGGTGTCCCCCGGCGTCTCCTCGCAGCCGGCGAAGAGCGAGCCGATCATCACCGTGTCCGCACCGGCGACCAGCGCCTTGGCGATGTCCCCCGAATACTGCAGGCCGCCGTCGCCGATCACCGGCACGCCCGCCGGCCGGCAGGCCTTCGCCGCCTCGTGGATCGCGGTGATCTGGGGGACGCCGACGCCGGCGACGACGCGGGTGGTGCAGATGGAGCCGGGGCCGACACCGACCTTGACCGCATCCGCGCCGGCGTCGATGAGCGCCTGGGCGCCGGCCCGGGTCGCGATATTGCCGCCGATCACCTGGGCGCTGCGAGTCGCCGGGTCGCGCTTGAGCCGCTCGATCATCTCCAGCATCAAGCGGGCGTGGCCGTTGGCGGTGTCGACGACCAAGACGTCGACACCCGCTTCGACTAGGGTGGCGGCGCGCTCCCAGGCATCCCCGAAGAAGCCGACGGCGGCGCCGACGAGCAGGCGGCCGTGGTCGTCCTTGCTGGCATACGGGAACTGCTCGGACTTCACGAAGTCCTTGACGGTGATCAGACCGGCCAGGCGGCCCTGGTCGTCGACCAGGGGCAGCCGTTCGCGCTTGTTCTGGCGCAGCAGCGCCGTGGCCGCCTCGCGGTCGATGCCGACCGGCGCGGTGAACAGCGGCATCGGCGTCATCACCTCGGAGACCTTGGTGCTGGCCCACTCGGCGACCGGGGTGAAGCGCAGGTCGCGGTTGGTGATGATGCCGAGCAGCTCGTTGTCGACGCCGACCACCGGCAGGCCGGAGACGCGGTACTGGCCGCACAGGTCGTCCAGGTCCTCCAAGGTGGCGTCCGGGCCGATGGTGATCGGGTCGGTGATCATGCCGGTCTGGGTGCGCTTGACCAGGTCGACCTGATGGGCCTGGTCGGCGATCGAGAGATTGCGGTGGAGCACGCCGATACCGCCTTGCCGAGCCATCGCTATCGCCATCCGCGCCTCGGTCACGGTGTCCATCGCCGCCGAGATGAGCGGGACGCGCAGGTCGAGTTCTCGGGTCAGCCGAGAGGTGGTGTCGACCTCGCTGGGGATCACATCGGACTCGCCAGGCAAAAGAAGGACATCGTCATAGGTCAGCCCGAGGAGCCCGAACGGGCCCTCGGTGTCGTCGGTTGCCGCGATCGAGGAAGAGCCGCTCGTCATGACGTCATGGTAGTTGGGCCTCCTGGGCGTCCCGCACAGCGTCACATCCGCCCCACCGGCCCCACCACTGCCCTCGCTTCTTGACCATTTCTTGAACATCTCCTTACTCAGGCCTTGCCCTACGGCGCCCTATCGGGGCATACCGTCCCGCTGTGACCGACGTCGGAGTTCACTCCCAGGACCCCGGAACCGATCCGAAGGAGGGTGAACAGTGACGGATTTGATGACGGCACCCGCGCCGATCGCATCCGATTGGGATTGGCAGTTCGCCGGTCTGTGCCGTGGACTCAATCCCGAGGTTTTCTTCCACCCGGAAGGTGAACGGGGCTCCGCGCGACGGCTGCGCGATCTGGCCGCCAAGGAAGTCTGCGCCCAGTGTCCCGTGCTCCAGTTGTGTCGTGACCATGCGCTCGCGGCCCGGGAGCCGTATGGCGTGTGGGGCGGCATGAGTGAGGACGAGCGTCTCGCCTTCTATGAGGAGCACGGACTGTCGGTCCGCCGGGCCAGCTGATCCCGGGCGGGGTCAGCGCCGCGCGGCCGACGCTCGTTGGCGGGCGGCCCACTCACGCCGGAGCGCTTGGCGCCAGCCCGGCACCGGTTGGCCCGCCTCCGCG
>NZ_DAOQZV010000136.1:0-8757 GCF_035343835.1 Nostocoides sp.
CCATGAGCGGTGCGACCCAGATGCCGCCGTGCGGGGCGCGCAGGGTCGGGCCGAGGGACATGGCCAGGGCACCGGTGATGGCCGAGCCGACCACCGAGGACGAGATGACGCGCAGCGGGTCGGCCGCGGCGAACGGGATCGCGCCTTCGGAGATGAAGGACAGACCGAGCAGCCAGGCCGCCTTGCCGTTCTCCCGCTCCGGCTCGGTGAACAGGCTCGGGCGCAGCGTGGTGGCCAGCGCCATACCGAGAGGAGCGACCATCCCGGCGGCCATGACGGCAGCCATGACCTTGAGCTGGGGGGCGTCCAGGGCGGTGCCCGCGGCCGCCAGACCAGTGGTGCCGAAGAAGTACGCGACCTTGTTGACCGGACCACCGAGGTCGAAGCCCATCATCGCGCCGACGATCAGGCCGAGGACGATGGCACTGCCGCCGCTGAGGCCGTTGAGCCACGAGGTGAGCCCGTCCGAGATGCCCTTGATCGGGCGACCGAGGATGACGACGAAGAGACCACCGACGATGAGGGTGGACAGCAGCGGGATGACGACGACCGGCATGACGCCGCGCACGCCCTTGCCGACCTTCCAACCGGAGATCCACCGGGCGACCAGGCCGCTGAGGATGCCGGTGACCAGACCGCCGAGGAAGCCGGCGCCGGTCGCATTGGCCAGCGCGCCACCGACGAAGCCGGGGACGAGGCCCGGCCGGTCGGCGATCGCGTAGGCGATGAAGCCGGACAGAGCCGGGACGAGGAAGCCGAAGGCCGTCGCGCCGACGCGGAAGAGCAGGGCTGCCCACCAGGTCAGGCTGACCGGGTTGAAGCTGTGCATGATGCTGTGCGGGAGGTCCTTCGGCAGGTTGATGTCGTATGCCGTGATGTCAACCGCCCCGTTCTTGCCGAGCGCGACCTGCGCGAGCATGAACCCGAGGGCGATGAGGATACCGCCGGCGGCGACGAACGGGATCATGTACGAGACACCGGTCATGAGCCATTGACGGATCTGGGTGCCGGTGCTCGCGCTCGCGTCGACCTTGGTGGCGAGCCCACCGGCGGGGACGGCGGCAGCCGATGCGGCCGCGGCGGCCGGATTGGCGTGGTGTGCCTCGGCGGCGGCAACGGCCTGCGCGATGAGCGCGGGGCCATCGGAGATCGCCTTCTTCACGCCAACGTCGACGGTCGGCTTGCCCGCGAACCGGTGGATGTCCTTGACCGGCAGGTCGTGGGCGAAGATCACCGCGTCAGCGGCGTTGATGACGTCCTGCGAGATCGGGTCCGAACCGGCCGAGCCCTGGGTCTCGACGACGATCTCGTGGCCGGCTGCCTTCGCAGCCTGCTCGAGGCCTTCGGCGGCCATATATGTGTGCGCAATGCCCGTTGGGCACGACGTCACTCCGACGAACTTCATGCGTTCACAACCTCTCGGTTCACGATGTCGACGACCGTTGTGGCGTCGGGGGCCTCCAGGAGGGCCTGCCGGAACTCGGACCGCATGAGCTTGCGGGCGAGCTTGGCGAGGATCTGCAGGTGCTCCTGACCGCCGCCGTCCGGCGCCGCGATCAGGAAGATCAAGGTGGCGGGGCCGTCGGCGGCCCCCCAGTCAACTCCGGTCGTCCGTCCGAAAACGAGCGACGGCGTGGTGATGGCGGCGCTGCGGGCGTGGGGGATGCCGATGCCGCCGGGCAGCCCGGTGGCCATCTGTTCCTCGCGCTTGCGGACGTCATCGAGGAAGAGCTCGAGGTCGGTGCACCGCCCGTCCGCGACGAGAGTCTCGGCCAGCGTGCGCGTTGCCGTATGGCGATCGGGGCCCTGCAGGTCGAGAACGACCTGGTGCTCGGTGATGAGGGACATGGTGTTCCTTTCGGGAGTGGGGGGTCAGTCGGTGACGAGGGTGTGAAGGTCGGGGTCTTTGTCGAGCGTGACGGGCACTCGGGCGAGGTCTGCTGGTCCGGGAACCTGGCTGCCGGGAAGGCTCACGGCCGCCGACCCCCAACGCACGGCCTCTGCGAGTGCGTCCACGGGCGTGGCACCCGAGACACTGGCGTGTAGATAGCCCGCGAGCGTGCAGTCACCGGCACCGACCGTGGACACCGGGGTCGCCTTGCCGCTCGCGTGGGCGATGGCGTCCGCGCGGACAAGCAGTGCGCCGTCCTTGCCGAGACTGACGAGGACGGTCGTGATGCCCTGGTTGACGAGCCGGTACGCGGCGTCGCGCACCGCGGCCAGGGTCGGCAGCTCGGTCCCGAGCAGTTCGGCGAGTTCGTCCCGGTTCGGCTTGACGACGTCGGGGCTGGCCGCGACTGCGGCGGCGAGGGTGGCACCGGAGGTGTCGATGGCCACCCTGGCCCCGGCGGCATGACCCAACCGCACGAGGTCGCCATACACTGCGGGGTCGACCCCGGGAGGGAGGCTGCCGGAGATGACGAGCCACTGCGCGCCCCCACGACCGAGGTGCTCAGCCGTGGTCGCGCGAACGGCCTCGACCTCGGCGGGGCTGAGCCGGGGGCCGGGCTCGTTGACCTTCGTGGTGACACCGTGGGGGTCGACAATGGTGATGTTCATGCGGATCGAGCCGACGACCGACACGGCCGCGCGAGCGATCCCGGCGGCGTCGAGCAGTCGCTTCATGAGAGCACCCTCGGGACCCCCGGTCGGGTATACGGCAATGCTCTCGGTGCCGTTGGCCGTCAGGGCGCGGGTGACGTTGATCCCCTTGCCGCCGGGGTCGACCCGACTCGACGTGGCGCGGTGGACCTCGCCGACGGTGAGCCCATCGACGCTGACCGTGCGGTCGACGCTGGGGTTGAGCGTGAGCGTGACGATCATGCGCAGATCACCTCGGGGCCGGCTGCTTCGATTTCGGCGACGGTTTCGTCGTCGAGGCTGGTGTCCGTGACGAAGGTGTCCATCTCGGCCAGGGCTGCGAACCGGCAGAAGTGGTCGAGCCCGACCTTCGTCGAGTCGGCGAGGACGACGGCCCGGCGGGCGGCGGCGACCATCGCCCGCTTCGCGGCTGCCTCGTCTTGGTCGGGCGTGGTCAGGCCGTGTGCGACGGACAGCCCGTTGGTCCCCAGGAAGGCGACATCGACATGGATGCCGGCCAGGGGACTGGTGGCCCATTCGCCGACCGATGCCTGGGTGCGGCCACGGATGCGGCCACCGAGCACGTAGAGGGTGAGGTCGCTGCGGTCGGCAAGGGTCGAGGCGATCGCGAGCGAGTTGGTGACGACCGTCAGCTCGCGGCCGAGGGGGAGCAGGTCGGCCAGGCATGCCGTGGTCGTGCCGGCGTCGAGAAGGATCGTCCCGTCGTCGGGCAGCAGGTCCAGAGCAGCCTTGGCGATGCGCATCTTCTCGGCGACGAGACGTTCCGACCGGTGCTGGACAGTCGGCTCGAAACCGAACCGCTCGACGGGGATCGCGCCGCCATGGACGCGGCGCAGGCGGCCGAGCCGCTCGAGTTGGGTGAGGTCGCGGCGGATGGTCTCGGGGGTGACCTCGAGGTCGCGTGCCAGGGCAGTGACCTCGACCCGACCGGACGCCGTGGCGATCTCGAGGATCCGCTGCTGGCGTTCTGGCGCGTACATCCGGGCTCCCTTCGGTGTCTGACACTTGCATGTATAGCGGTCATCCGGATGCATGTAAAGAGGGTCGGGCAGAAAACAACATCCGATCGTCCCCGCTTCTTCAAAGACACACCTTATGGGGGCCTATTAAGGTGTGTCTTTGAGGGAAGCGGGGGGAAGCGGGGGTGGGGACGTGTGGGTTCGTCACCGGCCGAGCGGGAACGTGCGGACCTCAGTATGCCGCGCCGACCCACCCACCCCGACGCCCAGCCGCGACTCGACGAGCGCGATCTCGCCCACCCGCCACGTCAGCGGAGCGAAGGCATCGAGCACGCGCAGCCATCGAGTGGCCTCCACGGGAGGACCCGAGCGTGCCACGGTGAGGTGCCCGACGAAGCCGCCGCCCTGAACCGTGGCGCCGACCCTCGACCCCGCCGTCCGGCACCGACGTGCCAACGCTTCGAGGGACCCGTCACCTCGGTCGCCGACCCCGAGCCACAGGGCATGGGCGGCATACGGCGAAGGGAAGGCCCCCGCCCTGCCCACAGTGAGCTCGACGGGATCTGTGTTGAGGGCGACCTCGTCGAGCAGGTCGCCGAGGTCGTCGACGCGCCTGCCCGGCACGGTCCCGAAGAACGCCAGCGTGAGGTGCCACTGGCCCCAATGAACCCACCGCAGCGTCGACCCGTCCTGGCGGCGAGGCTCCACGAACCGTTCCAGCGCTGCCGCGACGTCGTCCGTCGGGTTCGCCGCAACGAACATCCGGTGCGTCATCGGTTCAGCGTATGCCGCCGCGCGGGCACTAACCTGGCCCCAACGGACGCGGTGCGAGGATCGAGCGGCGAAGGAGTGACACGGTGGGCTTTCCAGAGAACGTGCTGACATCCGGTGAGAAGGTCGTCAAGGACCTGCACCCGCACCCGATGACGGTCGGCGCCCCGGCCCTGCTCGGGGTTGTGCTGCTCGGCATCGCCGTCGCCGTGGCCGTTGTCACCCCGGACGACAGCACGGGCAACACCCTTCAGTGGGTCGTCGTCGGGTTGGCGGTCCTCGCTGCCATCCCTCTCGTGATCGTGCCCCTCATGGCTTGGCGCACGACCCACTACGTTGTGACGACACATCGGGTCATGCTGCGCAAGGGGATCTTCAGCAAGTCGGGCAAGGACATCACGTTGAGCAAGATCACCGACGTGAGCTTCCACCAGAGCGTCTTCGACCGCATGATCCGCTCGGGCACACTCAACATCGAGTCGGCCGGCGACAGCCCGAACGAGCAATTCCGCAACATCCCGCGCAGCAACGAGGTCCAACAGCTCATCAACCGCCTCGTCGACGAAGACGCCAACCGGCGCAGCGCCGTGATCTACGAACACATGGCCGGTGCCTCACATCCGCCGTATGCCGAACCGGACTCGAGGACGGATCCGCTCCCTGCGCCGCAACCGCACGGCACTGCGGTCGAGCAGACCCAGATCGTGCCCACGTCGCCACCTCCGCCGCCGCCGACACCTCCCTCGGCCGGCTGAAGCGGCCCAGCTGGAGCGGGCTACCGTAGGGGGCGGACGACACCACTCGAACGGCGGGCAATAAGCACCCCGAGAATGCACACCAGTGGCCAGCCGGAGTCGGCACCGCCCGCCGCCCGCTTCCCAGAGCCCGATGGCCGGCCCGTCAAGGGCCAGCTCGGCTCCGGTTCGTCCCACCAGGCCCAACAGCACCGCCGCCACGCCCACACCTATCCTCGGCCGCACCGTGAACGGCACGGTCGCCCCCCGCCGCCCGGCGAGCGCCGTCCAGGCCGCGAGCGCGAGGAACGCCACGGCGGTGAAGAAGGCGTGCCCAACCGGCTCTGGCCGGCCCCATCGAGCGGTATGACGGCCACGGCCATCGTCGCGAAGCCACCGCAGGCGAGAATCGACCGCCCGACCGGGTCGGTAGCGGCACGTCCGAGGGCGGTGAGCACGTGGCAGACGCCGACGAGCGCGGCTGTCATGTCCCACCGGTGCGGCATGCCACTTGGGCAAGGGAGCTCATCGTCACCGACCGGGCGTCCACTGGGGCCGGGTGAAGGGCCGCCGAGAGGGTCCACCCACCGACGAGCAGGACGGGTGTGGCCGCGGCTGACAGTCGGGCCCACCAGCGCAGCTGCCAGCGACGGCGTATGACGAAGGCGCTGCCTCAGGAGGCAGGGGCAGCTCACGTCGCTGGCGGTGTGGCACCGCACCACCGTACGCACGGGGCTGCGGTGGAACGACCCATCCCCGAACCCGACCACGAGGTCCGGACACAAGTGCGCCGGCCGGTGTGGGTAGGGGGCCCACACACCGACCGGCGACCTTTTGTGGGGGATGGCCAAGAGGACTGTAGGGGTCGAGGTGTCCGCCCCGGTCCCCCCCGGGCGGACACGTCTTGGTGATCTGTCAACAAACCCTAGATCACGAACCCCTTGCTGTCCAGCGCTTTGGGTTGATCTCACGACAACATCACGTTGATGGTTCACCAGGGTGCTCGCGGGAATGATGGGGTGGATGAGGCGTCGCCCCCACCCCGACCGACTGTGGAGCCCATGACATGACCGGCGCAACGCCGAGCGGACCTACTGGACCGGCTGGTCGCCGTGGTCCGGTGCCCGCACCGGCCGACGTCGCCGGCCCGGCACGGCGGGAGCTCACCGAACGCGAGATGCGGCTGTGGCGCACGTTCTGGACCTTCCGCGCGAACATGGACGCCGCCCTGGAATCGGGGCTCCAGAGAAGCGCGGCAATCTCTGGATCCGACTTCGAGGTTCTCAACGCTCTCTCGGACGCGGCGCCGGGCCCACTGCGGTTGCGCGACCTCGGTCTTGTGCTCGACTGGGAGCGCAGCCGGGTCTCTCACCATCTGCGTCGGATGGAGGCGCGCGGCCTTGTCGAACGCCACCCCAGCGAAGGAGACCGCCGCGGGGTGACGGTGACTTTGGCGCCGGCTGGTGCTCAGGTGTTGGCTCAGGCAGGGCCCGACCGGCAGGCGCTCGTGGTGTCCCTGGTTTTCGAGGCCTTGGATGACAAGGACCTTGACCTGCTCGAGGGTGTCTTCACCACCATGTTGGAGAGCATCGAACGCCACTTCCCAGCGCGGTGAGCGACGTGTACGTGCGCTTTGGCGCCGAGGTCTAGAGGTACTGCCCCGTGGGGCCACGTTCCCCACCGGGCTGCTGCCCCTGGGCGCCGTCGTCTCCGTGCCCGGGTGGAAGTGCCCGGCGCATTCCCTGGAGCTGCTGCTGGACGGCCATCTGCTGGGCGAACAACGCGGTCTGGATTCCGTGGAAGAGCCCCTCGAGCCAGCCGACGAGCTGGGCTTGAGCGATGCGCAGCTCAGCGTCGCTCGGTGTCTCGCTCGCGAACGGGAGGGCGAGCCGGTCGAGCTCCTCGACGAGCTCGGGGGCAAGCCCCTCCTTCAGCTCAGCAATCGACCGCTGGTGGATGGCCGCGAGACGGGTGCGTCCAGCGTCATCAAGAGGGGAGGCTCGCACCTCCTCGAGCAGCTGCTTGACCATCGTGCCGATGCGCATCACCTTGGCCGGCTGCTCCACGAGCTCAGCGGGGTCGCGTGAGCCGTCCCTTCCCTCCGCTCCTGGCGCGACCCCCATCCCGTCCTGGGTGACGACCACCAGCCGCGGATCGGAGCGGTCGGATGCGGCCGAGGACGTAGCGGCGGTCGGGGTCGAGTCGGGCGGCGTCATACGGCCATCCTGTCAAAGGCTCCGCGGGGCGCACACCCGGTTGCGGTGCAGGCGGAGGAGCATCATGATGCTCATGGTGCAGTTGTGGACTCGTGTGGCGCACGGGCTTCGGTTTGTCACAATCGGATAACGCGATGACATGGCAATGAGGTGAAGGCGTCCTACGGGTAGCGTAGGCTAGTGTCTGCTCGCGACGTGCCCCGACGCCGTGAGTCAGACTGAGGCGCCCAAAGTCCCCGTGGGCTATAGAAGTGAGGCTGTATGTCGACCAGAGTTGGCCCCCGAGCCGGTCGTTCCTCGTGGGGCTTGAGGCGCGCCGCCGTTGCCACCGTGCTCGCCGTTGTGTCCGTCTTCTTGTCCCAGCCCATCAGTGCCGATGCCGTGACCGTCAGGCCGATGACGTTGAACTACAACAAGATCGTCAACGGCGACTACGTCATGGTCGGCAACGGCGTCTTGCAGTGCGACTCGAGCAAGCCCATCTTTCCCGGATCCAACTTCACGTGCCTTCAGCTGCACAACGCGACGGCGCAGGCCAACTTGGTCAACGACTTCAAGTGGATGGGCAACGTCGACGTTGACTCGAATGCAGCGACGGTGAACTCGAGCCGAGCGACGGTGACCATTCCTTCGGGGGCGAAGGTCGTCAAGGCGGTGCTCTACTGGAGCGGGAACACCGGGGTCCACAAACTCACCGATGGGAGTATGTCTCCGACCAACATCTGCAGTGTCAACCCTGCCCCGACGGGAGGCGCGCCGGTGACCCCGGCGGGGAGTCCGTCGACGCAACCGGTCACAGTCAACTTCGGCGCGTCGACCTTCACGGCGGCTCCGACCAATTACTCGTTCGAGGCTCCAGCGCAGCTCGCCAATGGGAACCCGCAGTACTACACGGCGCAAGCTGATGTGACGGCGCAGTTCGCGGCGTTGCCGTCGGGGTCTGCTCAGACGATCACGGTCGGCAACGTGTGGGCGATGCAGGGGTTTGGGTGTTACGCGGGCTGGTCGTTGGCCCTGGTCTATGACTTCGGGGCGTTCGACCCGGGCAACCCGGTGTTGACCAATGCACGCGAGGTGTTCCTTTACGATGGCCACATCCGTAAGCAGGCGGCCGACCCGACCGCCGAGATCATCCCGTTCACTGGCTTCATGGTCGAGGGTCCTGGGTCACGGGGCGGCTTCACCCTTTATGAGGGTGACCGGAACATCACGGGTGACTTCGCGAACTACCAGTCGAACTCGGCGGCGTCGCCGACCGAGATCCAGAACGCGTTGGGTGGGTTGAACAACATCGGGACCTCGATCGCAGACGGGTCGGTGCCGTATGTGACGGGGGTCACCACCCCGTTCGCGAACGCGAACGTCGACGTCCGCAACCTGAACCTCCCCCAGCTCGTCATCGGCAACACGTCGATGAACATGAGCCTGGACACGGCCGGAGACTCCTTCCTGCTGCAGAACGCCGTCCTGTCGGTG
>NZ_DAOQZV010000137.1:0-8709 GCF_035343835.1 Nostocoides sp.
CTGCGCCGCGATATAGAGCCCCGCCTCGGACCGGCGCATCTCCGCGCGGGCCGTGGCCACGAGTGTGACCGCGGGATTGAAATGGGCGCCGGAGATCGGACCGAGCGACCAGATGAGCACGGCCAGCGCGCCGACGGTGGCGACCGCATTGATGAGCAACTGGAGGCCGACGTCCGCAGTCAGCCTCGTGGCCATGATCCCGGAACCGACGACGGCGGCCACGAGCGTGGCCGTGCCGATTCCTTCGGCGGTGGCCCGCCGTGCGGCGGGGTGCACGGGGGAACTCATTGTGCGGGTGGTCCTGAGGCCAGGTCGGATCGGTCGCTCAGCAGCACGCGCTGGCCGCGGGCTCGGGCAGGTCGAGGAAGGACCGCACGCCAGTGAGGGATTCGAGGCGCACGGTCCAGTGCACCCAGCGGCCCCGTTGTTCGCGGGTGACCAGACCGGCGTCGAGCAACTTGCGCATATGGAAGGACAGTGTCGGCTGGGTGATGCCCAAGGCGTCAGGCAAATGGCAGGCGCAGGCGGTGCCGGCCTCGGACTGAGCCAGATAGCGCAGGAGCCGGATGCGGGTGGGATCCGCCAATGCCTTGAACACGTCAGCGAGGACGGCGGCGTCGGTGGCCGGGAGTAACTCGCAGTCGGCTCCCCGGCAACAGACATCGGCATCCAGGTAGGCCGTATGGGAGTGCGTCGCCGTCATGGGGCGACTCTAGCCGCTTGTATTGACAAACGTCCATACGACCGTTTGACTTCATTCATAGAGAAGTCTCTATACATGGAGGAGCTGGTATGTCGAGTTCGGTGCTGCCGGGGCCGGTGATCCGGGTGTTCGAGCCGGCGTTGTGTTGCAACACCGGGGTGTGCGGACCGGAGTTGGACGAGCGCCTGGTCGCGTTCACCGCCGACCTGGACTACCTGCGCGGGCTCGGGGTGGACATCGATCGCCACAACCTGGCCAATGACCCGGGTGCGTTCGCCGCCGATGTCAACGTGTCGGCCTTCTTGCGCGTGGCTGGCTCGGCGGGGCTGCCGGTGGTGCTCGTCAACGGGATCACCGTTGCGACGGGACGCTACCCGGCCCGATCCGAGCTGTCCCGGTATGCCGGTATCGCCGCCGACGACCAGGCCGCAAGAGCTCATCGAGACCTGGGCCTGTCCCCGGTCACCCCCGGCGTCACCGAGTGTTGCGTCAGCGACCACGCATGCACCGCCGCCGGGCCGGGGTGCTGCTGAGTGATGCCGTCATCCCCGGCGTTCCTTGCGGATTCCCCGCGCTTCCTCTTCTTCACCGGCAAGGGCGGGGTGGGCAAGACCTCGTTGGCGTGCGCGAGCGCAGTGGCGTTGGCGCGTGTCGGCAAAAGCGTGCTTCTGGTCTCGACCGACCCGGCCTCAAATGTGGCGCAGGTGTTCGGGCAGGTCGTCGGCCACGAGATCACTCCGATCACGGGTGTCGCGGGGTTGGCTGCGTTCGAGATCGATCCGCAGGCCGCGGCCGCGGCATACCGGGAGAAGATCATCGGCCCGGTGCGAGGCCTCCTTCCGGACGCGGAGATCGCCGCGATCACCGAGCAACTCTCCGGGTCGTGCACCACGGAGGTGGCCTCGTTCAACGAATTCACCGACCTCCTCGCCGACGACTCACTCACCGGGGCGTATGACCACATCGTTTTCGACACCGCCCCGACCGGGCATACGATCCGGCTGCTGCAGCTGCCGGGCGAGTGGACGAGCTTCCTGGACGCCGGTCAGGGTGACGCCTCCTGTCTGGGCCCCATGGCGGGCCTGGACAAGGCGCGTCGCACGTATGCCGCAGCCCTGGCGCGGCTGGCCGATCCGGCCCTGACCCGGCTGGTGTTAGTGGCACGCGCTCAGCACTCCGCGCTGACCGAGGCGGCCCGGACCGCCGGAGAGCTCTCCCGCGTCGGGATCAGCCGGCAACACCTGGTGCTCAACGCCCTATTGCCCGACCCCGGCCCGACGGGAGACCCACTCGCGGTCGCCATCCATCACCGCGAGGCGGCCTGCCTGGCCGACCTGCCCACGGCACTGAATCTCTTGCCGCGCAGCCTTATCCACATGCGGCCAGCCGCGATCCTCGGCGTGGGAGCCCTAAAGGACCTGCTGACCGAGACCGCACCTCGGGCGTGCGCGTCTCCCGTCCTGACGCCCATGCCGCGATCGCTTCCGGGCATGGACACTCTGGTGGACGAGCTGGTCGCGGCGGATCACGGCCTGATCCTGTGCATGGGCAAGGGCGGGGTCGGCAAGTCGACGATCGCGGCCGCGATCGCCGTGGCTCTGGCCGAGTGCGGCAAGCAGGTGCACCTGTCGACCACTGATCCAGCGGCACGCCTCGATGACGTCCTCGCGGGCACGGCCGACGCGCACCTGGAGGTCTCGCGAATAGACCCTCAGGCGGCGACCACGGCCTACCGGGAAAAGGTGTTGGCGACCAAGGGCGCCGCGCTGGACGATGCCGGCCGCGCCCGGCTTCGCGGCCACCTCGAGCACCGACCCATTGTTAGCCGCGCGCGCGGGGGCCGAGGCTCCCCATCTCGATCGCGTTCGCGAGCTCGCAGCCCGTCTCGCGGTCGTCCCGCTCCTGGCCTCACCGCCCACGGGTGTCACCGGCCTGCACTCGGTTTTCCCGCAACCCGTTTGACCATCCCACGACGACTTGAGGAGCCTGAACGCAATGGAGATCGACCGCGACACCCTTACCCGACAGCTCATCCACGACCTGTCCTACTCCTAGAGCGGCGTGTTCGACAGCCAAACCATCGAGGCCGCCGTGACGGGCGCGTGGGATCTGCTGGCCCCGCGCTCGACGATCCGTTCGTTCTTGCCGATCCTTGTCGCCCGGCAGGCGCGCGAGCAGTTGATGTCCACCGCGCAGGCCCAGGGCAAAGTCGCCAAGAAGGTGCCGGAACTGCTGTTTGTCTGCGTGCACAACGCGGGCCGATCACAGATGGCTGCGGCACTGGCCGAGCACCTCTCTGCGCGACGAGTCCACGTGCGCTCGGCCGGGTCCGCCCCGACTGGCGAAATTAACCCGATGGTGGTCGAGGTCCTCAAGGAGCGCGGCATCGCGCTGGGAACGGCCTATCCAAAACCACTCTCGGACAGCGTGGTTCGGGCCGCCGACGTCATCATCACAATGGGTTGTGGAGACTCCTGCCCGATCTTCCCGGGGAAGCGGTATGAGGATTGGCAGGTCGCTGACCCGGCCGGCGCACCGATCGAGGCGGTCCGGGAGATCCGCGACGACATCCAGGCGCGCGTCACCACCCTGCTGCGGCAGATCCTCGACTGACGCCTTCACCGACCACCATCCGCGACACCCCGTCCCGAAAGGCTTGATCCTCATGTCTGACCAGCCCACGCCCCGCCCGTCGGTGCTCTTTGTCTGTGTCCACAACGCCGGCCGCTCCCAGATGGGGGCCGCCTACACCCACCATCTCTCCGGCGGTCAGGTCGAGGTCCGGTCTGCTGGGTCGGCGCCGGCCGACACCATCAACCCGGCCGTCCGCGACGCGATGCTCGAAGATGGCATCGACATCTCCGCGGAGAGCCCGAAGGTCCTCACCACCGAGGCCGTCCAGGCCTCCGACGTGGTCATCACGATGGGCTGCGGCGACACCTGCCCGATCTTTCCCGGCAAGCGATATGAGGACTGGGCACTGCCGGATCCGGCCGGCCAAGGCGTGGCCGCGGTGCGCCCGATCCGGGACGAGATCAAGGCCCGCGTGCAGAGCCTGCTCACCGAGCTAGGTGTCGGCCCCATGGTCCACGCGCTCCCCGACTGACCGCGGGCGGCCAGGCACCATCAACCACGCGAGTCCCTTCTCGATCGCGCCTGCGCCGCTTGCGCCGACCTCACCGGCCGACGGGTCACTGGCTGCGACTCGTCGGGACATAGGTCGTCGCGATGATGCCGTCACCGAGGTCGAGGCTCGTGGTCTTCTGCAGGTCGAGCAGGTGCGGCAGCCCGGCGAGCAGAGTAGGTCCGTGCCCGGCGATCCGGGGATGCACGACGAACTCGTACTCATCGATGAGGCCCGCAGCGGCGAGGGTCAGGGGGACCGAGACGCCGCCGAGGAAGAGGCCGTCCCCCGGCTGCTCCTTCAGCGCGCGGACGGCCTCGACGAGATCCCCATGGATGAGCTCGGCATCCCAGTCCACCGCTGTGAGCGTCCGGGACGCCACGTGCTTATGAATGGCGCTGATGGTGGTGGCGAACGGGGCCGTCCACGCCGGCATACCGGACTCCTCGACCGGCGGGCGCCACGCGGACTCCATCATGTGGTAGGTGACCCGGCCGAAGATCAGGGCGTCGGCGCGGGCGATGTTCTCGGCCGCGTGGTGGTGCAGAGCCTCGCTGGGGATACCGACGCGGTGGTCGACACAGCCGTCGAGGGTGACATTGATGGAGTAGCGCAGGGGTCGCATCTTTCGACGCTACGGCAGATTTCGCACCGATCAGACGTTGTCGAGCAGGCACTCGACGCGCGCTCGCAGCGTGGCCGCATGCGTGGCGACGACGCCCCAAACCAGTTCGTAGTCGACGGCGTCATAGTCGTGCGCGAGTCGGTGGCGCATCCCGGTCGCGCGTCGCCAGACGGGGTCGCCTCGTCCCTCGTCGAGGAAGGCCGCGGGGAGGCGACGGACGGCCTCCCCGAGTTTCAGGACGAGCGAGTCGGCGGCGAGTTTGGGGACTTCCAACTCGGGATCGGAGTCGTACCACTCCCGGCCCCGGGCGGCGAGTTGCTCGGCGCGAGCACACAGTCGCGCCACATCGCGCAGCCGATCCGTCGTGCCAGGCTCGAAGGTCGCGTCGAGGTCGCTCACAAGGGCACCGCGGTGCGGGCGATCTCGTGGTCGGCGGTGATCGACCTGGAGGTGACAATGTCGACGGGGATGCCGAGGAGTTCCTCCAGGGCGTCGGCGCCATCGATCAGGTCGAGCAGGTCGCCGTCGTCGGCGAGATCGACGAGGAGGTCGAGATCGCTCCCCGGCCCGTCGGTTCCCCGCCCGGCAGACCCGAAGACGCGCGGCGCCGACATCCGATGCTCGGCCAGCACAGCGAGCACCTGTGCGCGCTTGGCCGCAACCGCCTCGCTCGGGCGCGGTCGAAGTGCACTCAGGCGCTCGATCATCTCCGGTGACGGCCTGCGACGCCCGGTCTCATGGGCGGCGATTTTCGGTTACGCCACTCCGCTGCGGGCCGCCAATGCGGCCTGGCTGCAGCCCGCGGCTTGTCGCATTGCGAGCACCTCATTCATCCCGTCACGATATTGCGTGATATGACCGGTTGGCGGTGCGCTTCATCCCGGCGGATTCCGCGCAGGAGCGCGAGATCCCGGCGGATGTAGCGCAGGTGGGCCCGCTCCTCCTCCAGGATCACCCGCACGCAGTCGCCAACGGTCGGGCGCCAGTCCTCGGCGCCCCACGGGTCCCGGCGTTCCTCGGCGAGCATCTCGGGCGTGACGCCGGCGAGGACGTCGGTCACTCGCTGTTGCCGCTCGGCGCGCACCGCGAGGATCTCTTCGTAGGCCGGCGGCTCCGTGCAGAAGGGCGAGGTGTCGACGCCCATCTCGGCGGCTCCGGTGAAGAGCAGGCCGATCTCGTGGAAAGGCTGCTCGCTGCCTTGGATGGCGCCGCGCAGCCAGGTGTCGGTCGCGAGGATGAGATGGCGCAGCGTCTGCGCGAACGACCACTCGTCCTCGACGTGGAGGTCCACCCATGCCACCGGCGTGTCAGCGACGGTCGCGGCCCAGGCCGCCTGCACGGCCACCCAGCCCTCGCGCAGACCCGCAGGTGTCGTCGACTTCCGCAGCGCGCGGCCGGGGAAGCGCCGGTCCAACTCGGCCTCGACGAAGGGCACCACGTCGACGCCGTTGACGAGAAGTGTGCCCATCGCGAGGACGTGGCTGTCGATGTCGAGGCCCGCGACGTCGACGCTGCGCATTGTCACGCCGCGGACGTCGGAGAAGCGCAGCGTCGTTCCTTTGAAGCTCGACCTGACGAGGGTCGCGCCCTCGAACTCATCGGTAGGGGAGTGGGCCACCATCGCCCCCTCATGGCCGACCCCACCGACAGCCCCTCTCAGCCGCCCAACCCATCCAGGAACGCCGTCAGCTCCGGCGCTGGGTCGCCCGCAGTCGAGATATTGGCTGTCGCCACGACCAGCGCGAACAGTGCGGTCGCTGCCGTCAGCGCGGAAAGTGTTGTCAGCAAAAGCTTTTCGCGAAGTGGCGTCGAGACGTCGTGTCGAGCCTGTAGGCGCCGACGCAACAGCCGGACCGAGCCGGTGCCGAGACCGATCGCCAGCAGCCACGCCAGCGCCGCCAGCACCAGGTGGAAGAACACGAAGTCGGTGAGCACCGCGCCCGCCGCACCAGTGGAGCGCCCCGCGGACACCTGCGCCGACACCTGCGCGAGCGTCGCGGCATACGACGCGTCGCCGTCGGCGGACGGCAGCAGCGAGACCGCGGACGCCAGCGGCGCCAGCGCCCCCTGGAGGTTCGCCATCACAACGAGGGCGGCGAAGAACGCCAAGCCGCTGGCCACCACCAATGTGACCGCCTGGCCGTATGCCCGGCCGCCCACCACCCAGCGCCGCCTCGCCTCGCCCGCCACGCGCCAAAGCGCCAGACCTGCCGTCGCAGCGAGCGCCGCCTTGACGACGTGGTAGTCGCGCCAGCCCTCGACGAAGTCCCGAAGGGCGGCGGGGCGTTCGGCGCTGCCCTCGGCGACCCAGGCCGTGATCACGCCTTGTGCCCGCGACGACAGGTCGACCCCACCCCGAGCGACCGGCACGGCCAGCGGCGGGACGACGACGAAGGCGACGACGAGGATCGCCGAAAGAAGAAGGGGGACAACGGCATACGATCGATTTGAGCGTGACAGAGGCGTCATGGCTGACTCACCTCCGGCGCGCGCAGCCCGCGGAACGCCAGCGTGGCGGCCAGCGAAATCTCCCACGCGAAGAGCGGCGCGGCGAGCGCCGGAACGACCTCGGTGCGCCCGAACATCACCAGCAGGTTCATGCCGAGAACGATCGCTGACCCGGCGAGCCCGAGCGCGGGGATGAATCGCGGCACCAACCGCGTGCGCCACAGAAGGACGGCGAGGACGGTGGCGTTGGCCGGGTTGATCAGGCCCGGCCCGACCAGAAAGGTCCAGTCGTGCAGCAGGTGCAGCCCCGCGACGACGTCCGGTGACAGGTCACTCGCCGCTGTGGTCGCCGGCCGCGCAACAACCGGCAGCATCGCCACGACGCCGACGAGGATGACCGCGGCCTCCAAGGTGCGGAGGGCGAGATAGCCGATGGCGCTGCCGACGCCGTGCCGGCGCAAGAGCGGATAGAGCGCCATCGCCGTCCCCACCACCGTGACGGCGAGGAGGACTTCGAGCAATGAGCCGAGCAGCACCGAGGTGCGCCCGGCCGGCGCGGCGCCGGAGTCGAAGGTCGAACCGCCATACAACGGGACGGCGGCCACCGACGTGATCCACGTCGTCAGATAACAAAGGGCAGCGGCCCGCCCGAGGCGCCGCTGGGTGGTCGGGGTGAGTTGGGACATCGGTCATTTCCTCGATCGATAAGGGTGTACGGCGTACACCTGATGGTGTGTCGAGCGTAGGTGTACGATGTACACCACGTCAAGACGAGAGGATTTCCGTATGCCGCGCACCGCACTCCGGCGGGATCCGCTCAGTCGCGAGGCCGTTCTGCGAGCGGCGGTCGCCGTCGCCGACGAGCGGGGCTTGGAGGCGCTCAGCATGCGGCACCTCGCCGAGCGGCTCGGGGTGGTGCCGATGGCGCTCTACAAGCACGTGGCCGACAAAGAAGACCTGATCGACGGCATGATCGAGATCCTGCTGGCTGACCTCCCGCGACCCGCCGCCGACCGGCGTCCCCAGTGGCGGGAGGCTGTTGTCGCGAGCATCGCCGGGGTGCGCCGGCTGCACGGGGACCACCCGTGGCTGCGCCGGGCTCTGGAGACCCGCACCCTGCGCACGCCCGCGGTGCTCGGGCACATGGAGCACCTGAGCAGCCTGTTCCTGGCCGGCGGGTTCAGTGCCGACCTGACGCACCACCTGATGCACGTGCTCGGAAACCGCATCTGGGGATTCAGCCCGGAGCTCTTCAACGAGGCGCCGGGCCGGGCGGCCCCCCGGCGCAGCACGGCGGCCATACCGGATCCGGGCGACTATCCCGGCATCCTCGCGATCGCGACGGACGCCCGGGCGCGCCGGCCGGACGCGACCGGGTGCGACGAGGACTTCGAGTTCGACTTCGCCCTCGGGGTCATCCTCGATGCGGCCGAGCGCCTGCGTCGCGGACGCTGGTCATCTCCGCACTGAGGCAGACGGGTCAGGCCTCCGCTGGAAGCGTGGGATGGTCAGTCGGATAGATGCCCACGGCGAAGCCATAGGTGGTCTCGCCCGAGCGCGGCAGCGCGTCGAACTCGGCGACGAGTGCGGACATCCGGTCCCAGAACTGCCCGGCCTGCTCCGCGGATATCCGGGCGTGGCGGATGAAGCCCCAAAGCGTGCCGTCCATAAACGCCCCCGCGGACTCGCGAGCTGCAACCTCGAAATCGTTGAAGTCGCGCGGCATCTGGTCGCCACCCGATGCTTGCGCAGCTACATAGAACATCCGCGCCGTGCGCCCATAGAAGCGTTCCTCGATCGCCCGGACCT
>NZ_DAOQZV010000138.1:0-8610 GCF_035343835.1 Nostocoides sp.
GCAACCCGTGGCAGAGCCGCCCTGCCTCCC
Source organism: Nostocoides sp. (assembly GCF_035343835.1). Classification (NCBI taxonomy): domain Bacteria; kingdom Bacillati; phylum Actinomycetota; class Actinomycetes; order Micrococcales; family Intrasporangiaceae; genus Nostocoides; species Nostocoides sp. Next base: position 31 of record NZ_DAOQZV010000138.1, read on the forward strand.
GGGTCGCGCGTGCCGTCGGCGGCTGCTCCCGCGGTGGCCCCCGCAGCGGCGCCCGTCAGGGCGGCTGGGGACACGGCATAGGGGGCGGTGTGCTCGGTGGGGTCGCTGACCGTCGGTAGGACCGAGGTGTCATTCGTCGCTGCTGCGCTGCGCGAAGGGCGGTCGTCCAGTGCGGCACCGAGCGCGCCGCGGACGAGCCGGACGCGCGCGAGGAGCTCACCGGCGTCGGCCGGGCGATCGGTGGGTTCCTTGGCCGCCGCGCTCAGCACGAGGTCGTCGAGCTCCGGAGCCAGCCCCGCGACGATGGTCGACGGCGTCGGCACGCCTTGGTGGAGATGCTGGAAGATGACATTGGGGATGGACTCGCCGGTGAAGGCCTTGCGGCCGGTGAGCATCTCGAAGAGCACCAGGCCCGCGCCATACACATCGCTACGCGGCGTGACCTGGCTCAACTCCATCTGCTCCGGCGAGATATAGGACAAGGTGCCCAGGACTTCGCTGGTCGCGGATGTGACCGTCTCGCTGGTGACGGCGCGGGCCAAGCCGAAGTCGGCGACCTTGACGACGCCGTCCGCGCGGACCAGAACGTTCTCGGGCTTGACGTCGCGGTGGACGAAGCCGGCCTGGTGAGCAACGGCCAACGCCGTCAGCATCGGCTCGAAGATGTCCAGAGCGGCCCGTGGGGCCAGGGCGCCGTCGGTGTCGACGATGTCGCGCAGGTTGCGGCCCGGCACGTATTCCATGACGAGGAAGAGCAGGTCACCGTCGCGGCCCTGGTCGAAGACCCCGACGATATTGGGGTGGGCGAGCCGGGCAGCGGCGCGAGCCTCGCGGTGGAAACGGGCGACGAAACTGTCGTCGTGCGCCAGATGCGGACGCATCACCTTCAGGGCGACGTCGCGATCGAGGCGGGTGTCGAGCGCGCGGTAGACGGTCGCCATACCCCCGGTGGCGATGCGCTCGAGGACCTGGTAGCGACCGTCGACGACCTGGCCGATCAGGGCGTCCGGCCCCACCTCATTCACCGGCAAAGTCTACGGCCCCCTTCGGTGGCGTCCGCGGGCGGCGCGCTCAGAGGCGCTGGCGGAAGTAGTTGACGTTGGCGACGTATTGCCGTGTGTCGGAGTACCACCCGCGCGCCCGCACCGAGCCCAGGCCCTGGTAGTAGGCAGCGATGACCTCGTCGCGGTTGCTGGCCATCTTGGTCAACTGGCGGATGATCACGACGCCCGCGGTGACATTGTCGCGCTGGTCGTGCAGGTTGAGTTTGCGGTTGATCAGGCTGCTGGCCCAGGTGCCGCTGCCCGGCATGACCTGCATGGTGCCGACCGCGCCGACCCCGGAGGCGACGCCCTGGTTCCAGCCGGATTCCTGCCAGGCGATGGCGAGCGCGAGGCGGTGGTCGACGCCATACCGGTTGGCGGTGGCGACGATCAGGTCGCGGGTCGCGGTGCGCGAGGTCATCCCGCGGACGGGGGACTTGGTCGTCGCCTTGGGGCTGGACTCGAAACTGCGGTCGACGCGGCTGGTCGTGCCGGGGATCGAGAGGCGCTGGCCGGGGAGGATGAACCGGCTGGGGGAGATGCCATTGGCCTTGGCGAGCGCCGAGATCGTGGTGCCGTAGCGGGCGGCGATGCCGCTGAGGGTCTCGCCCGCGCGGACGAAATGACCGCTGGTGGTGCGCGCCGGGCGCTTCGCCGCGCTCGTGCTGCCGGACGGAATCGTCAGGACGTCACCGGGGCGGATCAGGCGGGTGTTGGCGAGGTTGTTGGCCGCGGCGATCGCGCTCGTCGTCGTGTGATAGCGCAGCGCCAGACCGAAGACGGTGTCACCCGAGCGAACCGTATGCCGCTGCCCGCTGCTGGTGTGCTGGGCAAGGGCTGGAAGGTCGAACAGGGCCGGTGGGGTGGCGGGCAAGGTGAACAGGGGGGCCATTCGAGTGCGTCCTTCCAGGACGGGGGCAGGGCAGTCCCGGTGCGCTGAACCGGAGTGACGGGAGAGTCGCGTGGGACACGAGGATAGCGAAGTTGCGCGTGTGACGCGTGGGGCCAGGCGCCGGGACGACTTCTACTCCGGAAGCTGCCACCGTGACTTCCGCCCGAATCCCGAGTCCGTCGAAGCCCGAAGATCCCCGCAGGCGTTGGGCGCTAGGCTCCCGGGCGTGGATCTCGATGCCCTGGTCGGCGACTGGCTGACCGTCCCCGACCTGTGCGAACGCCTCGGCCTGAGCCCCTCCGGTGTACGCCGGCTGATCGAGGAGCGCGAGTTCGTCGCCGTGCGTCGAGGCGAGCGGTCGGTGCTCAGCGTGCCGGCGGCGTTCGTCGATGAGGCCGGCCCGCTGGCGGCGCTCAAGGGCACCATCACGGTCCTGAGCGACATCGGCTTCGACGACCCAGAAATCATTGAGTGGCTCTTCACCCCCGACGACTCGCTGCCCGGCGGCGGCAGTCACGCGATAGACGCGATCCGTGCGGGGTTCAAGACCGAGGTCCGCCGGCGGGCGATGGAAGAGGGCTGACGCCTCGACGCCGGCCTGGTGATACCAGACCGGACCGCGCTGCGCGCAGGGACCGAGAACTGAACGGTGCTCCTGCCGAGGCGTCGAACACGTCCTCTCGACGGGGTGGATGTGACCTCTCGACGGGGTCAGGCGTGGCGATCGGTGACGGTCTCGATCATCGCGCCGAGCGCGGCGGCGGCGTCCTGGTCGACATCAGCCCCGGCAAGCGCCTGCGCCGCCGACGTCGCGCGGGCGGCGATGGCTGCCTCGACGGCGTCGGTTGCCCCGCAGCCGGCAATGATCGCCCGGAGACGCTGGACGGCCTCGGGTGTCAGGGCGGCGTCGCCGAGGTGGGTCTCGACATACGTCCGGTCCGCGTGGGCGGCCAGCGCGAGCGTATGCGCGATCAGCACCGTCCGCTTGCCCTCGCGCAGGTCGTCGCCGGCCGGCTTGCCGGTCACCCCCGGGTCGCCGAAGACCCCCAGCACGTCGTCGCGCAACTGGAAGGCGATCCCCAGATCGAGGCCGTAGGCCGCAAGCGCCGCGAGAGCGGCCCCGGTCAGCCCGCCCGTGCGCGCACCGATGAGCAGCGGTTGCTGGATCGAGTACTTCGCCGACTTGTAGGTGATGACTCGCTCGGCGATCGCCACCCGCTCGGCCGGGCTCGCGCCGGCCCACGGCCGCACGGACCCGACGACGTCGAGATACTGCCCGGCCATCAACTGCGCCCGCATCAGGTCGAACGTCGCCCGCCCGCGCTCGAGATCGGCGGACGGCAGACCGCACTCGTCATACGCCTGGTCGGCCCACCCGAGGCAGAGGTTGCCGGCGAGAATCGCGCCGGCGACGCCGAAGGCCGATCCGTCGCCCTCCCACCCGCGCTGCGCGTGCGCGCTCGCCAGGGCGCGGTGCACGGTCGGCGCACCGCGCCGGGTGTCGGAAGAGTCGATGACGTCGTCGTGGATCAGGGCTGCCGCCTGGACGAACTCCATTGCCGACGCCAGCGCCACTGCACCGTCGCCGTCCGGGCGCCCGGCAGCGCGATAGCCGAGATAGAGAAAGGTCGGCCGTAGCAGCTTCCCCCCGGCCATCAAGTCGCTGATGGCGTCGAGCAGGTCGTCGGCCTCGGGAGCGAGTTCGGTCAGATCGGCGCGTCCCCGCGCCAGTTGCGCGTGGACAGCGGCATCGATGCGTGGGCGGAGCGCCGTGATGTCGATGCCGGCCACCGCCGCTCCTCCCGCTGATCCCCGTATGCCTGCGCGACGGGCGCCGCCGGGCATCTCACCCTATCTACGCCGTCGGTGGGCGCCGCGCGGGGCACGTACCCTAGCGGCCATGTCCATCCCCGCTGACCTGCGCGCCGGCCGGCCGACCGTCAGCTTCGAGTTCTTCCCGCCCAAGGACGACGCTGCCGAGACGACGCTCATGGACGCCATTCGGCGCCTCGAGCGGGCCCGTCCCGACTTCGTGTCGATCACGTATGGCGCGGGTGGCTCCAGTCAGGATCGCACCGTCGCGATCACCGAGCGGATCGCCCGCGAGACCACCTTGACGCCGCTGGCGCACCTGACCTGCGTCGGGGCTTCCGTCGCGCAGTTGCGCCAGGTCATCGGGGCGTATGCCGCCGTCGGGATCCGCAACGTCCTCGCCCTGCGCGGTGACCCGCCGCGGGGAGCCGTCGAGTGGGTCGCGCACCCGGACGGTCTCTCGCACGCCGATGACCTGGTCCGTCTGATCAAAACCCTCGGCGATTTCACCGTCGGGGTTGCCGCCTTCCCGGACGTCCACCCCGAGTCGGCAAGCTTCGAGGACGATGTCGAGGTGCTCGTCCGCAAGGCGGACGCGGGCGCCGAGTTTGCCGTCACCCAGATGGTGTTCGACGCGACCACGTATCTGCGGCTGCGCGATGCGGTCGCTGCTCGGCGAGACCTGCCGGTCACACCGGGCCTGATGCCGGTGACCAATGTCAAGCAGATCGCCCGGATGTCGGAGCTGATGGGAACGCCCCTGCCCGAGGCGGTCGTCGCGCGTTTGTCGGCGGTTGACGGCGACCCGGCGGCGGTTCGGGCCGTCGGTGTGGAGATTGCCACCGAACTGGCCCAGGCAATGCTCGCCGAAGGTGCTCCGGGTCTGCACTTCATCACCATGAACCGCTCGACCGCGACCCTGGAGGTCTTCGAAAATCTTGGCCTTTCGGCGGTCCGCTGACCTCATCCCGGCAAGCGGGCGGCATACGGTTGGGGCCGTGAGCTTCGATGGGATGTGGGCGGCTCCGGGAGATGACCCGCGGGAGGCGATAGCGCCGGGGCGCGGTGAGAAGGCAGTGCTGGGGGAATATCTCGACCGCTACCGGATGACGATCGAGCTCAAGTGCTCTGGGCTGACACCGGATCAGTTGGCAACGCGCTCGGTGCCGCCGTCCACCCTGTCGCTGCTGGGGCTGATCCGCCATCTGGCCCGCGTCGAACACAGTTGGGCGAGAAGGGTTCTCGAAGGCCATCCCGAGCTGCCGCGGCTCTATCGCACCGAGGCCGAGCCCGACCTCGACTTCGACGGCGTCACGGCGGACGAGGCGTGCGTCGCCGATGCATGGGCGAGTTGGCGCGTCGAGGTCGCGCACGCGCAGGAGGTGTATGCCGGGCTCGATCTCGACACCATCGTCTCGGTGCGCGATCAGCAGATCGAGGCGCGCGATGTCATCGTCCACCTCGTCGAGGAGTACGCCAGGCACGCCGGCCACGCCGACCTGCTGCGCGAGTGCGTCGACGGGCGCACTGGCCAGTAGTCGCTCAGCCGACCACGGTCGTGGGGGTGCCGCCCGTCAGGGTGAGGAGGTCGGCATACGTGGTCCGGAAGACGGTGTGGGAGTGGCCGGCGGCGGCCCAGACCTCTGCGTAGGCCGCGAGATCAGTGTCGACCAGCGTGCGCAGCGGGGTTGGGTGGCCGACGGGAGCGACGCCGCCGATCGCCATGCCCGTATGGGTGCGGACGAAGTCGGGGTCGGCGCGCTCCAGGGCCGACATCCCCAGCACGCCCGCCACGTGTGCCGTGTCCACCCGGTGCCCGCCGCTTGCCATCACGAGGATGGGAGTCTCGGTGCCGTCGGCGCCAATGCCCTTGAAGACCAGCGAGTTCGCGATCTCGGCCGGGGTGATGCCGAGGGCGTCGGCCGCGGCCTGAGCGGTGCGGACGGCGTCGGGCAGGACGCGCAACTCGGCCTCGAAGCCGCGCTCCGTGAGGGCGGCGCGGACGGCAGTCACGCCGGGGTGGGAGGTTAGATCGGGGGCCATGGAGGCGACCTTAGCCAGTGCGGATCGGCCGGCCGGCCATGCCCCGGTGATCGACGAAAAGAGCGCGGCCGCAATATCACTCAACGAGCCTGGACGGGGGCGGTCAGAGGCCGGCGGCCACGGTGACACCGATGCCGACCAGGCTCAGGCTGCTGACGCCCGTCAGGATCGTCGCCGGGCGCCGGCGGCTGAGCAGGACTCGGCCGCGCTCGGCCAGCCGGATGAAGAGCACGTACCACGTCATCGTCACCACGGCCCAGAGCACGCCGAGCCCGGTCATCGCCCAGAACTGCGGCGCTTGCGCAGGCACGAACTGGGGGAGGAGCGCGATCGCGAAAACGCCCGCCTTGGGGTTGCCGAGGTTGACCGCGAGACCGGTGACGAAGTCCGCTCGGGGTGAGTCCACTTGCGCGGCAGTGTGATCCAGCGTCGCAGCCGGGTGGCGCAGGGCGAGCAGGCCGCGGACACCGAGCCAGACGAGCACGACGCCGCCGGCGATGCGCAGCGTGGCGAAGGCGGCCGGGTTGGCGAGCAAGATGGCGGAGAGACCGGCCGCGGCGCCAAAGCTCCAGATCAGCAGGCCGACGGCCGTCCCGAGATTGCTCATCAGCGCCGCGCGCCGGCCGCGGACCAGGACTTGGCGAAGCATGATTGCCTGCCCGACGCCCGGGAGCATCGCGAGGAGCCACGTGGTGGTGACAAAGGCGAGAAGGTTCATGGGCTCCAGCGTGCTGAATCGCGCGGTTAACGAGAAGGTGCCTTTGCTCGCCCTATCTTAAGAATCATGAAGGCTGACGAGACCGAGCACTTGCGCTTGCTCTGGTTGATCCAGGACCACGGGTCGCTCGCCGGTGCCGCCGACGTCCTCGGTATCACCGCCCCGGCGGCAACGCAGAGGCTGGCAAAGGCCGAATCCGTCTGGGGCACAAGGCTGGTCGATCGTGGGCCGCGCGGTGCGCGGTTGACCACTGATGGGGAGGTGCTTGCGGCATACGGGCGGCGCATCGACCGGCAGGCGCGGGAGGCACTGACGGAGTTCCGGCTCCGACGCGAGGGTACGCGCCGGCGGCTGCGACTCGGTGCCTTCCAGCAGGCGGCGCTTCACCTGTTGCCGCCGGCGATGACGGCGCTGCGGCACCGCGTCGGCGACGCCGACCTGTCGGTGCTCGACATCCAGAGTGTCGACGCCGTCCGGTTGGTCGCCGAGGGCGATCTGGATCTCGCGCTGATGGCGACCTGGGACAACGCGCCGGTCGCCGATCCCCGAGTGCGGGTCACGCGGCTGGCGGCCGATCCGATCGTCGTGATCCTGCCCGACGATCATCCGCTGGCGCGGCGCGGCCCGAGTCCGGTCGCCCTGCCGGAGCTGTCGGACGAGGCGTGGGTGGTGATCCGCGGGCGCGTGCACGCGCGGGCGCAGTTCGACCGCTCCACCGCCGCAGCGGGTTTCGCGCCGCGCGTGCGCTTCGAGAGCGATTCGTATGACGTGGCGCAGGCCCTCGTCGCCACCGGCTATGGCGTCGCCCTGGTCTCACGAATGACGCTGCGGCACTGGCCCGGCGCGACCTGGCGCCCGCTGGTCCGGCCCCGCCTGCGGCAGACGATCCACATCGTGCGACCGGTTGAGGACACGCGCGCCCCGCTGGCCGCGACCTTCGCGGGCCTGCTGCGCGATGTCGCGCGCGACCTGGCCGACTGACGACACGTTCACCGAGTCGCTGTGGATCAACCGCACTCGTCTGCACGGCCAAAACCAAAGTGGGCTCGCCGAGGAACTCGACGCGGGGTCGAAAGCTGGCCGGACGCGCGGACGTCGACGTCGGGGCAACCAGCCAAGTCGACAGAAGCTCGAGGGTGTCTCACGAGCAGCCCATAGCGAGCGCCAGCGCCGAGCAGACCTCGCGCATTCGTTGCTCGCTGAGCTGGCCCAGGCGGCGAACCAGCGTGCGCACGGGCACGTCGACGACGGCATCGAGTTGCACCACGCATAGTTTTGGGACCGGGTCGTCGCCCGGCTCCAGCGGGACTTCGCTGGCCAGTCCACGGATCACCGTGCTGCATGAGGCAACCACGGTGCGTCGTCGGCCGACGATCGCGGCATCGCGACTGAGCACGACCACTGGGCGAGCGCCGGCATCGGCCAAGTCGGCCCACCACACCTCGCCCCGGGTAGGCAGTGCCATCGCGCGATCACATCCGGCCGGCAGCGTCGAGGAAGGTTTCCAGGTCGCCCCAATCATCCCGCGTGTGCATCGGATGCTCTGCATATGCCCGTGCATATTGCTGGTCGATCTCGGCATCGCGATAGTGGCGAAGCAATGCCTCCAGGGCAGATTCCAGTAACGACGAGTCGGTGCTAGGCCCATGGGCGGCTCGGGCGCGCGTCAGCAACTCACCGTCAACGGTGGTGCTGATTCGGATGCGGGGCATGCCATTATCGTGCCACGTTTATGGCATTCGGGATCAGGCGGGCGGCGCCCACTGCGGGTCGCGGCCCGACATGCCCACGAGCCGCTCGATGGCGGGGGCGTCGGCAGGCACCGGCACGCGGGGCGCAAAGGCCAAGCCCTCGCCCTGGAAGTCCGGCGTGAGCATCTGCTCGGCGAAGCCGATCGAGCCGTCGACCGCCTCGGGGGCCGGTGCCCAGACCTGTCCGGTCGCGACCGCCAGATCCCAGCCGTGCACCTGGTACTCCCAGAGCGTCATCGCCAGCGCCATGGCGCCCGGCATCGCATTGCCGTCGGCCAGGGTCAGGTCGCCCGACCCGGACTTGACCGCGAGCGGTCCCTG
>NZ_DAOQZV010000139.1:0-8600 GCF_035343835.1 Nostocoides sp.
CGCGAGGGCCGCTGGGGCCGACCACATCCCGGGCTCCGCGTACTCGTGCAGCACGGTCGCCAGGCGCGCCACTTCCGCAGGGTCGAGTCCGAAGCTGCGCGCGCCGGCCAGGCTGCGCGCGCTCAGCAGATCGGGCAGCGCGAAGGTCGGCGCCGACCCCGGGATGCACGGCCCTTCGATCACCTCCGACTCCCGCCCTGCCGGCTCCGCCAGGTCTCCGAGCGCCGCCTCGGGCCCCGGCTCGAGATCGCCCGGCCCAGCCGCCACGCCGAAGGCGCGCAGGACCAGGTCGGCATACGCCTTGTGCCCGAGGGCATTCGGGTGGAAGGACGCCTCGACCGGCCAGGACACTCCGTTGATCCACTCCGCGTACGAGCACACGGCGTGCCCGACAAAGCTCGACGCGACGCGCGCCAGCCCGAAACCCGCCCGGCGGGTGGCCGCGGCGATGATCGAGCGCAGCTCGTCGGCCGCGTCGTTCAGACGCGTCATCTCGTGCGCCGAGAAGAAGGTGAACGGGCTGCAGTCCTCGCCCATGAAGAGCGCCGGATATCCCGAGACCACGACCTGCGCCCCCGGAGCCCGGCGCGTGACCTCGGCGAAAAGCCCGTCCAGCCGGCCGGGCAGCGATCGCCGCATGGTGATCAGCGCGGCATCGATCGCCGTGTCAGAGTTGGACATCCAGGCCGGCTCGGCGGCCGCAATGAGCACGGGCACGAAGCCGATGTCGTTGCCGCCCACCGTGATCGACACGTGGGAGGTCTGCGGACCGAGCGCGTCCAGCTGATGCGCGAGCACGTCGGCGATCGTCGCGCCGAGGCACGCGTTGTAGGCCACCGGCAGCCCGAGCCGCCGCCCGACGAGCACTGGATAGCCGGCGTCGGCGCGCCAGCAGGCTCCGTGACTGGGGCCCCCGCCGACCCCGGCAGCATACGAATCGCCCAATGCCACATACGCGATGGCCACCGTGGTCACGCCACCTCTCCCAGTCCGGCCGCCGTCGTCGGCGACTGGTTCAGATTAAATGCCCGGCTCCTCGAACCCGCCGACAATGCGCCCGTCGGCGATCTCGATCACGCGATCGGCGACCGAGAGCAAGACCGGGTCGTGGGTGGTGACGATCGCCGTCATCCCGGTGTCGCGGACAAGTTCGGCGATCAACTGCATGATTTCGCGCGCTGTGCCCGAGTCCAACTGCCCGGTCGGCTCGTCGGCGAGCAATAGCCCGGGGTCCGCGACCAGCGCGCGTGCCAGCCCGACCCGCTGCTGCTGACCACCCGAGAGCTCGGCCGGTGTCTGATTCAGGTGCGCACCCAGGCCGACGCGCTCCAACACTTCGACGACCCGACGCTCGCGCTCGGCGGGCGCAACCTTCTTCAGCCGCAACGGAACTCCGACATTTTCGCGCGCGGTCAGGATCGGCAGGAGCCCGAACCCCTGGAAGACGTAGGCCACCCGCTCGCGCCGCATCCGCAGCACATCGGCATCGCTCATGGCCGTCACCTCGTGCCCGTCGACGAAGACCGTCCCGCCATCCGCCCGATCCAGCCCGCCGAGGATGTTCAGCAAGGTCGTCTTGCCCGACCCCGAACGTCCCTTCACCGCGACGAACTCACCGGCCCACACGTCCAGATCGATGCCGTGCAGGGCCGTCACGGCCGTGGCGCCCGATCCGAAGGTCCGCACCAACCCTCGCACCTGCACGTATGCCGTGCCCCGCCCCGCGATGTCGACCGCACCTTGCGGCCCACGCACGTCGTTCGCGAACGCCTCATTCATCGCCAGCCACCTCCTGCTCCCGTGCCCGCCGGGACCCGTCCGGCCAGACACCGATGTGATCGGCCTCGAGGTCCAGCCGCACCCGATCCTTCATGTCCAGGGCCGTCGTGAACTCTCGGGGCAGCTGCAAGCGCCCGGCCCGGTCGAGGACGGCATATTCCTCGGCCACCACGAACTCATTGCCGTGCTCGTCGATTTCCCCGCGCCGCACCACTTCCGAGGAGGTGCGACCGTCGCGGATACCGACCGTCCGCTGCACATGCTCACTGACCAAGGGATCGTGCGTGACGACCACGACGGTCGTGCCATAGGCCGCATTGGCCCGTTGGATCGCGGCGAAGACCTCGTCGGAACTCTGCGTGTCCAACTCGCCGGTCGGCTCGTCAGCGAGCAGGACCCGAGGCGAATTGGCGAGCGCGACGCCGAGCGCGACCCGCTGCTGCTGACCGCCGGACAGCTGGGTCAAGCCGCGGTCCGCGCACTCGGGGATGCCGAGCATGTCCAGCAACTCCATCGCGCGCGGGTGCCGCTCGGATCGCTTGCGCCCGTCCAGGGCCATCGGCACCTGGATGTTCTCGACCGCCGTCAGATAGGGCAACAGATTGGCGCTCGCCTGCTGGAAGAGGAAGCCGACGGTCTCGCGGCGATAGACCACCCGGTCGCGTCCAGACATCGAGAGCAGGTCCTTGCCCGCGACCTTCGCCAGCCCCGCACTCGGGATGTCCAAGCCGGACAAGACATTCAGCAGAGTCGACTTCCCCGATCCGGATGCCCCGACCAGCGCCATCAACTCGCCCTTGGGCACGACCAGATCGAGCCCCTGAAGGGCGACCACTTCGATGCCCTCGGACTTGAATATCCGCACGAGGTTGTCGCAGACGATCTCGGGCTCGGTGACCATCGTGTCGGCCGTCATCAGGACCCTCCTGCTCGCAGGTGTTCGGCAAGTCTGGTGCGCCGCGCCCGGCGCACGTCGACGGCGACCGCAAGGGCGGCCAGGACGAGCGTGGCGAGCACGATCGCGGCAGCGGCGGCATACGACGGCAGGAGCGGGGGACGCGCAGCGCCCCCGGTGTAGGGCCCCAGGTCGAGCACATCCGACATCAGTCGCGGGAGTAACAACCCGATCGCCAGGCCGGGGGCGACCCCGGCGACCACCAGCGGCAGCACCTCGACTGCCCCGAGTCGCCAGCTGCCGCGGCTCGGCAGGCCCATCGTCCGCAGCCGGACCGCGATGAACTCCCGACGCGCTCGGGTCAAGGTCAGCAACACGAAGATCGAGAGCGCGGCCAGGCCGAGCGCCCCGATCGTGGCGAGCAACGCGATCAGCCGCACCAGCGTCGGCAGGGCGCCGGTGCGCGTCGCCGCCTCGAGGGCGTAGCGGTCAACGACCTTCTGTGACAGCTTCGTCGGCGGCGTGGCCGTCAGCGCGTCGGCGGCGGCGCGGTCGGCGCGGAGGAAGACGGTATTGGCCTGCACCCCGCCCTGGATCGCCTTCAGTGACGCGAAGTCGAGGGCCACCACCGGCGCGGTCGAGGTCGCACTGTCGCGATTGAGCCCCGGATCGACGGCCACGACCTTGATATTGCGCAGTTCCCCGGCGATCTTGACGGTGATGCGGTCGGCCTGGAGCGGCGCGCTCACGATCGCCGGCAGCACCCCGCCGTCTGCGGCGGGGAGCGCTGGCACGGTGAAGGAATCCGGCGTGCCCGCAACGGATTTCGCGTATGCCGTCAGATCCGTCGCGATGAGCGTCGCCGTTCGCACGCCACTGCCCGCCACTCCGGTCACCTGGGCACCGACCTCACGGTAGGCCGGCACCGCCGCGCTCACGCCCGGCCGGGCTGCCAACAGGGTGATCTCCTCCGGGTCGACGCGCACCGCATCGATCCGCACGTCCGAACCGACCTCTCGATAGCCGGCCAGCCCCCTCGCCTCACCGATCGAGTGCGTCACCGTGGTCAGGAAGCCGGCGATCGCGGTCGCGACGACGAGAGCCACCAAGGGCACGAGGGCCGCGCCCCGCTCACGCGCCGCGCCGGTGAGCCCGACGAAGCCGAGCAAGGAGCGGCCCCGCCGAGCGAACGCCGCAGCCAGCCGCACCGGCCAGGGATAGATCCGCAGCACCACGACGGCCACGGCGAGCGCGAGCAGAACTGGGGCGAGGGCGGCATACCAGTCGGACTGGCCGGCGCGAACGGCATCCCCGCGGCTGCGCACCGTGGAAACCGAGAAGTACGCGCCAGCGAGGATGAAGAGTTCCAAGACCACTCGGCGTGCCGCGCCCGTGGCCCCCACCGGCATCGGGTGCCCGGCCGACCGCGCGGCTCGCACGCCCGTGACCACGGCGACGAGTGCCACGACGAGGAGCGGTGTCACCGCGAGCGCGATCGACCAGCGGGGCGAGACGCCGGAGACCGTCCGTAGGACGGCCGCAGCCGCGAGGGGGACAGCGAACAGCGGCCACCAGATTGCCTCACCCGCGCTCAGCCCCGCGAGTTGGAGGGTTCCGGCGCCGCGAGTGCGTAGCAACCGCAAGGCGTCGGTGCGCCGAGCGATGAGCACATAGGCGGCGAGTCCGAGCACCAACCCGGACAGCGCGAGCAAGCCGACGACCGGGAAGAGCGACAGGGCGGCCGTGACCGTCACCGCGTGGTTGTAGAAATCGGCGATGGCCGGCAGGCCGGTGTTGAGTGTGGGGCGTTCATTGCCGAAGAGGTCCACATCGGAGCGCAGAGCCGTGATGCCGTCGAGCACCTCCTGCAGGCTCTCCCGGGTCATGGCACCAGGCTCGATGCCATATCGCCACTCGTGGATGACCCCGACAGCGGTCCTCGACTGATCCGGCATCACGAAGTCAGCGGGCATCGGCCCCAGCGCGGAGCCCAGCGGGCCGTAGTTGGCGTTCGAGGTCATGAAGGTGACCTGCTGGATGCTGCCGCCCTCCGGCGAGGGGTAGACAGCACCGTCGATCATGCTGCGATCGTTGTCCCAGAAGGGATCTCGCGGATCGATCGCGGTATAAGTCCCGGCGAGTTCGACGATGATCTCTGGCGTCCCGAGTCGTCTGGACTGAATATCCGTCAAGGTGAACCGGTCGCCCACGCCCACGCCCCACGCCCGCGCGAAACTCGCCGGCATCGCCACCGGAATGATCGGCGTACGCCACTTGAGGTCGATGTAGTCAGTGGCCACATCGTCCTCGATGAGCACCTTCGTCTCGGTCGCCGTCGGTGGCGGACCGCCCGCGTCATACCGGACGTGCGCATCGAACCCGCCTTGGATCCGCACCAGAGCCTGCCGGTTATCCCCGGTCGGTGACCTTCCCGGCCCGCGCAGCGACTTCTGGTCGGTCGTCACCGAAATGGAGGTCGGGCGGAGGAAACGGCTGGCTGGGCCGAGTGTTTGGGCGATGACCTTGGCGTGACCCGTCGGCGGGACCGGCTCGCGCAACGGCATCGATGAGATGTCGCCGCCGAACTGCAGATTCCCGGGGTTGCGGTAGGTCAGGACGAGTTCGCGCATGCCGCGCGGGAAGCGCTCGATCGCCTCGCCCACCCCCTTGTCGTATGCCGTGTCCTGCAGTCTCGGTGCGGCCACCACAAAGGCCGTGGTCAGGGCGCACAGCAGGGCGAGCAGAAGCGCCGGGCCACGCCGGCGCAGGTGGCGGCGCCACAGGGTCGTCAGGCCGAGGGGACGACTCATCGCTCCCCCTCCCGCAGCTGGGCTGAGATATCGCGCACGATGCGGCTGACGACCAGCGCCGCGACCACACTGAGCGCCGTGATCATCGCCGCGGCGAAGAGCAGGACGGCGGGCAGGTCGAGCACCAGCCGGATGGGCGGAATCTGCGGGTGACCGTCAGCGCCGACGAGGAGCGGGACGATGAGGCCGGAGCCGGCCAGGCCGAGCGCGAGACCGGTGACGACCGTGACGACGACCACGGTGAGTCGTTCGAGGACCAAGACGCGGCGGATGCCCTTCGGCGGCATCCCGAGCGCGGCGAGCACCGCGCAGTCGTGGGCCCGGGCGGCCCCCAACGCGGCGGTGGTGGCGGCAAAGCCCAGCAGGGCGAGCACGGCGGCGGCGGCGGTGACCAGGCGCATGGCCCACCGCATACCGGCGTTGACCGCGCCTGCTCGACGTTCGGCGAGGATCTCCTCGCGCGTGGTCACCGCGGAGACCAGGCCCTTCTCGCCCGTGAGCTGGGCAGCCGCCTGTGCCGGGTCGGACGGAGCCAGCCAATAGGACTGGGGGTCGAGTGCGGCGGGATTGGGGTCGACCCCCGCCGACGGCGGAAAGAAGAGCGCATCATTGACTGCTGAGAGATCGGCGAGCACGCCCAAGGTAGGGTCCGGCCACCCAGTCGGCAAGGCGGCTACGGTCCCCACGAGTTTGACCGGCCGGGCACCAAGGAGCAGCGGTAGGGTCCCGGTCGAGCCGATTTTGAGCTTGGCGTGGGCAGCCGCCGCGTCGGTCATCACCACCGGGATCGGCGCTGAGCGAAGACGCGGGCCCAGGATGAGCACCCCGCTGCCCCAACTCAGCTGGGGTTTGTCGCCGTGCGCCACCGCCGTGCCATCGAATGCGAAAACGGCATCGTTAACCTGCGCCTGGCTGAGCGCATCGTTTCCGAGCGGCCAGGGGACATCTGGGCTAATGGTCATCCCGAGCAGGTGAGACCCCGTGGGCAGGTCGAGCGGCCCGAGATCGAGATCGGCGCGCACCCGGCCTAGCCCAATCATCCCGAGTTCCGCGTCGACGCGGCTGCCATCGGGACGTGCCAACACCGCCACGAGCGCACCCCGATCGGCGCCGAACGCGCTGAACGAGGACACCCGCATGGACACATCGAGCCTGGCAGCGCCCGCCGGGACGGGGATCCCAAGCGGATCCGTTCGCACGGCGGCGAACAGATCCGCCCACGACCGGCCCCGGGCGATATCCGGCCGCATCGGCAGGGGGACCCCGGGCGCGCGGGTGTCCACGGCAAGCACACTGGTCGCGGCGGTGGAACCGGGCAGATAGCTGGTGGTCCGGTAGACCGCCATTGACCGGTCCGCGCCACCGGCCAGCTCGGCCATCCTGGTGGACGGGGACGCCAGCCGGGCCGCCGGCCCGAGTTCGACGACAACGGGCGCGCCGGCAGCAAAGTCGCTCTGGTCGGACAATGCGGCGCTGAGGGTGCGCTGCTGACCGAGCGCCAGGGTACCCATGGCCATCGCGAGCAGCAGGAGGAGGATCGCGACGCCCTGCCCCGCGATCCGCCGCGCGACCTGCCAAGCGCCCCAGGCCAACCCGAGGCCCGCGGACCGGGAGCCGATCCGGGAGGCGAGCCGCGCGGCATACGGGATCACGCGCAGGGCGACCACGGCGAGCCCACTAATAAACAACGCGGGGGCCGCGATGGTGAGGGGGTCGAGCTTGGCGGCCGCGGCGTCATACCGCCGCAGTTGCAGCACCCCGAGCACGCCGAGGGCGATCAGGGCGAGGTCGAGCCCGGAGCCGGCGAATCGGGCCAATCGCTGCATGCGCGCACTCTGGGCGCCTTCGGTGCGCAAGCGGCCCCCGCGGATTGCCGTCGCGACCATGATCAGGGCGCCGAGGGCGGCCGATACGGCCATCGTGACCCACACGCTCGGTGTGGTCAGGCCGTCCCGGACGCGCGTGCCGGTGGCGAGCAGCCCGGTCGCGCCGGCGAGCGGCTGCACAAGAGCGGGGGCGAGGAGCAGCGTCGCGAGCAGGGAGGAGCCGACGATTATGCCGGCCTCGAGACCCGCCAGCGCAAGGATCTGTCTGGCGGAGGCACCCCGGGAGCGCAGGAGGGCGGTCTCGGGCGTGCGAAGGGTGGACAGTTGCACGCTGGCCAGCGCGAGGGCCGTGCCGCCGAGGAGCATGAGGAGCACGGCGGGGGTCAGCAGGGCGATCCGGACGCGGTTGGCGGTCAGGTCGGAGGTCGTGAGCAGCCGGTCGAGCCCCGTGGCGACGCGCAGATTGGTGTTCGCGCGCAGCTTCTCCAGCGCCGGCCCCAGGGCGGCCTGGAAGCGCCGGACATCGCCTGTCGACATCTGCTGCCAGGGGATGGTCACCCGCCAGGCGCCGCTCGCCCCCGCGCCGAGGTCCCCGTCGAAGGCGCCCGGCGCGAGCACCAGCGGCCCGTATGCCGTGAAGTCACCCTTGGCGACACCCGCCAGCGCGAGCGGCGCGTCGAGCCAGGTCGGGTCGGATCGGTCGCGCGGTGTGAAGGTGCCCGAGATCCGCACCTGGACTGTGGCAGCGGATTCGTCGATCAGGCTCGGTAGTCGCAACTCCTGCCCGACCTGCCAGCCCGCGGCGTGCGCGGTCGCTGTCGGGACGACGGCCTCGACGGGCCGGCCGGCGGCCGGTGGGGTGGGCCAGGCGCCGGCGTCGAGCCGGGCGAGCGAGGTGAGGGCGGGCAGGTCGGCAAGGACCGCGCGATCTTGGGGACCTCGGCCCTCGATGCCCCGCGCGACGGCGGTGTCGGCCTCATAGAGGCGAGCGCCGGGAATCCCGGCGACCGCGGCCGTGACTTCCGCCTGGCGCGCTGGCAGCGTGCCGGCCTTGATCGAGGCGTTGACCGCGATGGTGCGCGCCGCCGGGTCAGCGCTCTCCAGCACCCCCCGAGCGCTGGCGTCGCCGATGACGAGCGCGAACAGCTGCAGGGAGCCCAGGACGAGCAACGAGATCAACAGCGTCGCCCAAACGGCGGCGAGCGCAGCGAGATGGGTGCGCACGCGCTTGCGGGCGACACCCAACCAGCGCACGGGCCCCCGTTCCTAACTTCTGCTAGCAGACTTTAG
>NZ_DAOQZV010000140.1:0-8566 GCF_035343835.1 Nostocoides sp.
CCGGCCGTGCGCGAGCGGCTCGGCGAGCTCGCCGAGCCGCACGGCCATCAGGTGGTATGCCGTGACATCCGTCGCCGCCCCCATCAGCGCCAGCCGCCGCACCTCGCTCGTCTGCGCTGGCGGCGTGGTGATCATGGCCAGCCCGCACGACGCGGCCAGCGCCGAGCCGGTGAACACGAACGGCAGCTCTCGGTAGCTTTCCTGCCACAACGGGGTGGCCGTGTCCGACAAGAGCACGGCTGTATAGGCAGCCAGCGGCGCCGCGAAGGCGGCGCTGCCGACGCTCGACACGGGTGCGGCTACCTTCACGCCGGCCCCGATGGCCTTCTGCGGCAAGGAATCCCCACGTCCTAGGCCGAGAAGATCTGCCGCTTCGACTGCGAACGCGAGCCCAGCGCTTGCGCTGAATGCACTGAAGATCCACGTCCCCACCGACATCGGCGAGGTCAGCTTGACCGTGCGCATCATGTTGAGGAAACGCTCAGGGCGGCCGAGGTCGGCGACCAGCGCCCCGCCCGACAGGCCGACCGCGGCCATCGCTCCCAGCCGCGCGTTGCGGCGCAGCACGTCATAGCCACAGGCGTGCGCCCACGCCCCGATCAACCCGGACCCGGCGGCCAGGCCACCCAGGAAGAAGTAGGCCGGGATCTCGTGTCCCCAGGGTGCGGGTTTGACGATATGTCGCCCGTAATAGCTGGCAAACTGGGCATCCGGCACCATCACATTGGGATCGCGACGGCGACCCTCGCCACCGCCACGGCGGCGACGACGGGGCAACTCCGGCCCGCGGTCGGCGTCGAAAGCATTGACGGTCATCGGCGCCTGCCGAGGAAGGCGAAGGCGGCAGCGGCGAGCAAACCGGTCGCGGCGAAACCGGCTGCGCGAAACATCTCGGGCAACCGAGCGGTGGCGACGATTGGATCCGGCGGCAAGCCGTAGACCTCCGGCTCGTCCAGGAGCAGGAAGACCGAGCCCGTCCCCCCGACCCCGTCGTGCTCATTGCCGCCATAGACGCGAGCCTCGGTCAGCCCCTGGGCGTGCAGCACCTCGACCCGCTCGTGCGCCCGCCGGCGCATCTCGTCGTGATCGCCGAACTGGATCGAGGTCGTCGGGCAGGCCTTGGCGCACGCCGGCGTCAGGTCGGCGTCGAGCCGGTCGTAGCACAGCGTGCACTTCTGCGCGACGCCCACCCGCTCGGCAGAACGCTTGTCGGGCAACGGTTCTCGCCGCTCGATCACCCCGAAAGGGCAGGCCGGCACGCAGTAGCCGCAGCCATTGCAGACATCCGCCTGCACCACGACCGTCCCGAACTCCGAGCGGAACAACGCCCCCGTCGGGCAGACGTCGAGGCACCCGGCATGCGTGCAGTGCTTGCACACATCGGACGCCATCAGCCACCGGAAGTCCGGCACCTCGGCGACCGCGGCCTCGTCCGGGGGGCGGGCGGACGGCATACCGAGATCGACGAGCGCGGCACCGCTGCGGCGGGCGTCGGCGATGCGATCGGCGGTCTGCTCGACAAAGGCGACATGCCGCCACGTCGTCGCACCGAGATCACCGGTGTTGTCGTAGCTCATCCCGAGGATCGACAGATCGCCGTCCATCGGCAGCGTGTTCCACTCCTTGCACGCCACCTCACAGGCCTTGCAGCCGATGCAGATCGAGGTGTCGGTGAAGAAGCCCTTGCGCGGCTGGCGATCGGTGCCCCAGCCTGCGTCGCGAGCCGGGTCGGTCGGTCCGGCGAGTTGCTCGTGCCAAAAGCCCATCAGCGTTCCTCCTCTGCGGGTGCCGGCGCGTGTCCCTCCGCGTCGGCCTCGGTGACGAGCGTGTTGTCGGTCATCACCGTTGCGCCGGAACGGGATTGGTATTCCTCGACAAGGCGAAGCAGCGCCTCGCCGCGGGGCCGACGCCCGGGCCGGATGTCGCACGAACCGGCCTTGCTCTCCTGGATCTGGACGTTCGGATCCAGGGCCACGCCGAGCAGGTCGTTCGCCGCGTCGCCCGAGACGACCGCCTCGCGGCCGATGCCCCAGTGGTACGGCAGTCCGATCTGGTGGACGGTATGGCCGCGGACCACCAGCGGCGTCATCCGGTCGGTCACCAAGACTCGCGCCTCGATCGCGGTGCGGGCCGAGATGATCGTCGCCCAGCCATAGGGTTCGAGACCGCGCTCGGCGGCCAGCGCCGGCGAGACCTCGCAGAACATTTCCGGCTGCAACTCCGACAAATAGGGCAGCCAGCGGCTCATGCCCCCAGCCGTATGGTGCTCGGTCAGCCGGTAGGTCGTGAACACATAGGGATAGACCTCCGAGCCGGGCTCGCCCGCCGACGGGCTGAAGAGATTGTCCTTGCGGGGGAAGACGATTCGCGTCGGGCTCTGCTGCTGCGGATAGAGCGGGTTGCGGACCGGACTCTCCTGTGGCTCGTAGTGCGTGGGCAGCGGTCCGTCGACCATGCCGCGCGGGGCGAAGAGCCAGCCTTTCCCGTCAGCTTGCATGATGAACGGATCGTCGCCGGCCAGCCCCGCCGCGCCACCCACACCGAGATCGGGACGATAGGACGGAGCCGTCGTGAGGGGGAAGTCGGGGACATCGTCGCCGGCCCAGGTGCCGCGATCCTCATCCCACCAGACATACCGCTTGCGCTCGCTCCACGGCTTGCCGTCCGGGTCGGCCGAGGCGCGGTTGTAGAGCAACCGGCGGTTCATCGGCCACGCCCAGCCCCAATCCAGGGCGACCTCGTTCTGCTCCTGTCCTGGCCTGCGGTTCATCGATCGGTTGACGCCACCGGCGAAGACGCCGGAGTAGATCCAGCAGCCGCCTGTGGTGGAGCCGTCGGCGCGCATCTCACCGAAGCCGTCAAGCGGCCGGCCGGCCTGGTCCCCGCTCAGATGCACGCCATTGATCTCGGTCAGGACGGCCTCGGGATCGATCTCACCCGAGGCGTCGAGCGGGTAGTCCCAGGTCAGATCGAGCAGCGGCCGGTCGCGCGGGTCGTCGCTGTCGCGCAATAGATGGCGGATTCGCTTGCCGAGTTCATAGAAGAACTCCAACTCGCTCTGGGCATCGCCCGGCGGATCGATCGCCTTGTGGTGCCACTGGAGCAGCCGCTGAGTCTGGGTGAAGGTCCCGCCCTTCTCGGTGTGGTTGGCGGCCGGCAGGAAGAAGACCTCGGTGGCGATGTCCTCGGTCCGCAGCTCACCGGTTGCGAGTTCGGGGCCGTCCTTCCAAAAGGTCGCCGTCTCGATCAGGGCCAGGTCGCGCACGACGAGCCACTTCAGATGTGCCAGCCCCAGCCGCTGCTGACGCCCGTTGGCCGAGCCCACCGCGGGATTCTGGCCGAGCACGAAATAGCCGTCGACCTCGTCGTCGAGCATGGCCAGGACGGTTTGGTAGGTCCCGTGGGCTCCGGAGATCCGGGGCAGATAGTCGAAGGCCCAGTCGTTCTCGGCCGTGGCAGCGTCGCCCCACCACGACTTCAATAGGCTGACGGCATAGGCATCGGCATCGGCCCAGAAGCCCTTCTGGCTCTTGCTCCCGATCGAGTCGATGTACTGCGCCCAGGTGTCGTGCAGGCCTGCCATCGGCATGGGGAGATAGCCGGGCAGGATGTTGTAGAGCGTGGGGATGTCGGTGGAGCCCTGAATGCTCGCGTGCCCGCGCATCGCCATCACCCCACCGCCGGGGCGGCCCATGTTGCCGAGCAGCAGCTGCAGGATTGCCGCCGTGCGGATGAACTGGGCACCCAAGGTGTGCTGCGTCCACCCCACGGCATACACGAAGGCCGTCGTCCGCTCGCGGCCGGAGTTCTCGGTCACTGCCCGCGCCAGATAGTCGAAGTCCTCTACCCGGATGCCGCACGTGTCGGCGACCATCGCGGGCGTATAGCGGGCGAAGTGCCGCTTGAGGATCTGGAAGACGGTGCGCGGGTCCTGCAACGTCGGGTCGGTGCGGATCTCGGCGTGCTCCAGCGACGGACCACCGGATCCGAGGGCGTCGCCGGCCGCGCGCGCGGACGCGGTCGAGCCGTGCTCATCGCCCCAGTCGTCGACGCCGGTGCCCTGCGACCCGTCCGCATAGGCCCACGACGCCGGGTCATAGGCCCCGGTCGTGGGGTCGTAGCCGGAGAAGAGGCCACCGAGGTCCTCGGTGTCCTTGAAGTCCTCGCGGATCAGGTGGGCGGCATTGGTGTAATGCACGACGTAGTCGGTGAACCACAGGTCGTTGCTCAGCACATGGTTGATCAGCGCGCCGAGCAGAACGATGTCGGAGCCCGCCCGGATCGGGATGTGCTTGTCGGCCGTCGCCGAGGTCCGTGTGAAGCGCGGGTCGACGTGAATGACCTTGGCGCCCTTCAGCTTTGCCTCACCGACCCACTGGTAGGCCACCGGATGGCACTCGGCCATATTGGAGCCCTGGATGACGATGCAGTCAGCGTTGGCGAGATCCTGGACGGCTTGAGTGGCGCCGCCCCGCCCGAACGAGGACCCCAAACTGGGGACCGTTGCGGAGTGTCAAATACGGGCCTGATTCTCGATCTGGATCGCCCCGGCAGCCGTGAAGAGCTTCTTGATCAGGTAGTTCTCTTCGTTGTCGAGCGTGGCCCCGCCGAGGCTGGCGATGCCCATGGTCCGGCGCAGCGGGCGCCCGTGCTCGTCGGTGTCCTGCCAGTGCGCGCGCCGGGCGGCCACGAAACGTTCGGCGATCATGTCGATCGCCGTGTCCCGGGCGAGCGGCTCCCAGTCCGTGCCGCCCGGGCGACGGTAAAGGACCGTCGTGGGGCGTCCGGGGGCGTTGACCAACTGTTCGCTCGCGGATCCCTTCGGACACAACCGGCCTCGGCTGTGCGGGCTGTCGGGGTCGCCCTCGATCTGGATGACCTTCTCGTCCTTGACATAGATCCGCTGCCCGCACCCGACCGCGCAATAGGGGCACACGCTCTGCACGACCCGGTCGGCGGTCTCGGTGCGCGCGGTCCACGCTCGGGTCTTCGCCGAGGTCACCGCGGGGCCACGGCCGAGGAAGTCGCCCTCGGTGACCTGGCGCAGCACGGGCCAACTCAGGAAAGTCTTGGTCAGCGACATTGAGGCCACCTGCCGGTCCGGAGAAGTCACTTCAACCTACACGTGAGGGGCGTCGGGGGTGGGGAAGGAGAGGCGCGCGGCTAGCCCGATACTCGTCCGACCTCAGCGGAGCGGATACGCGTGCAGAGCGCAGCGGCTCGACCGGGTCAGCCCGCCTGGAGGCGCAGGCCGGCGAGAAGCAGATCCAGCCCGGAGGCGAACTGATCGATGTCCTCGTGGGCCGCGAATTCCTGCGCAATCTCGTGGATGAACGGGTATCGCTCCGGGTCGGTTGCAAGCCACGCCCGCGCCTGCGCAGCCAGAAACTCCTGGCGATCGACATTGACGTATGCCGCGGCCAACTCCGGCGACTGGCCCAACTCCGCGCCCACGCCGGTCGTGTAGTTGACGATGGCCGAGACAGCGTGGAAGCGCTCGCGCGACGTCAGCGGCAGCCGGAGCACCTGCTGGCCGAAGCGCTCGTAGAGCACCAGCGAATTGGGCTGAAGCTCCACATCGCGCATCAGGTGCACGGCGATCCAGGGGTGCTCGTGCATCGTGGCGTAGAGCGCCATGGCGAGCGTGCGGAGCGCGGTGAAGGGGTCGCCGCCGGTGACTGTCGCGGCAGTCTGCGCGAGCAGCCGGCCGATGACCTCGTCGGCGGCACGCTGGATGAGTTCGTCCTTGCCGGCGACATACCAATAGATGCTGCCGACGCCGCCGCCGAGCCGCCCGGCTAGCGACCGGAACGTCAGCGCACCCTCGCCGGCCTCGTCGAGCAGCTCGATGGCGCCCGCGAGGATCGACTCCAGCGAATGCTGGGCCCGGCGGCCACGCGCGGCCGGGAAGGCTACGGGTGCACGGCGAGCGGGCGGCATACGGCCATCCAAGCACAGGACTTGCGCTCAATCGAACGAAGTTCTATTCTCGAACACAGTTCGATACCGAACCACGTTCGATTGGAGGTTCACCCATGACTGCACTCAATAGCGGGCCCGCGGCCGACGCCACCGTCGTCGGGCCGGCCCGCCCCCAAACGCTGCGCGCCGCCTGGCTGCCCCTGCTCGCCCTCGCGCTCGCCTTCTTCGTCGAGATGGTCGACAACACCATCTTGACCATCGCGCTGCCGACCATCGGCCGCGAGCTCGGCGCGGGCACCACCGCCCTACAGTGGATCACAGGCGCCTACACCCTGACCTTCGGCGGGCTGCTGTTGACCGCCGGCTCCCTGGCCGATGGCCTCGGCCGTCGCCGAGTCCTGCTCTGGGCGCTCACCGCGTTCGGCCTGCTCAGCGGGCTGGTCCTGTTCGTCACCACCGCCGGGCAGCTCATTGCCGTGCGCGCCGCCCTCGGCATCGCCGCGGCCGGGATGGCCCCGGTGACCATGTCCCTGGTCTACCGCCTTTTCGACGACGAGCGCCTACGGATGCGGGCCATCACGCTGATGATCGTCGTCGGGATGAGCGGCTTCGCACTCGGCCCGATCCTCGCGGGCTCCATGCTCAGCCAGCTCGCTTGGCACTGGCTGCTCGCCGTCAACCTGCCGGTCGCCGCGATCGCCGTGCTTGGCGTGCGGATCGGCATTCCCGCCGACGCGCCCGGCGACCTGCACGACGCTCCCCTCGACGCGCCCGGCGCGGTCTTGACGATGCTGATGATGGGGAGCACGGCATACGTCCTGACGAGCGGAGTGGAGCACGGCTGGACCGCGCCGCTCACCCTCCTCGCTGCGCTGGTCGCGGTCGCCTCGACCGCCGGCTTCGTCCGGCGCGAACGCACGGCCGAACACCCCATGCTCGACCTGACTCTGCTGGCGAACCGGACGATCCGCGGTGCCGCGCTGGCGCAACTCGGCGGCAGCGTCGCGATGATCGGTGCGATCTTCGCGCTGACTCTGCACTTCCAGGACGCCTACGGGTGGAGCCCGATGCGCGCCGGCCTGGCCAATCTGCCCTTCGTCGTCACCATGTTGCTCGCCACCCCGGTCGCCGAGCAGCTCGCTGCGCGCTTGGGGCACCGGTTCGCCACCCTCGTCGCGGCGGCAACGCTGACGGTGAGCCTGGCGGGCATGGCCTGGGCAGTCCCGCACGGGTATGCCGCCATCGCCGCCGCGATGGTCGGGATGACCATCGGCCTGCGGACCATCATGACCATCTGCGCGATCGCGCTCGTCGATGCGATGCCGGTCAACCGCACTTCGGTCGGAGCCGCCCTCAACGACACCGCGCAGGAGGTGGGCACTAGCGTGGGAATCGCCGTCGTCGGCACCGTCCTCGCGGCTGCCCTCGGCACCGCCGGCGTGGGCGTTTGGGACAGCGCGACCATTGCCGCCTTCCTGCACGGGGAACGCCTGGCCTTTGTCCTGCTCGCCGTCATCGTCGGCCTGGTCGCCGCCTATGGCGCTAACGCCCTCACCGACTCCCGCTCCATCGAAGAGAATTAGTCGGCGCCCAGGACCAGCCAGGCATCGGTGCGGGCGCGATAGAGCAGGGCGGCGCCGCGGGCGAGCATGAAGCCGGTGAAGGCGACCCACAGATAGCCCAGCGCCGCGGGGGCCGAGGCGGGCGCAGCCCAGTGCACGGCCAGCGCCATCGGCACATAGACGATAAGCACCACGAGCATCGCCCAGGCCAGCCACCGCGCGTCACCGGCACCGATGAGCACCCCGTCGAGGACGAAGACCACCCCCGAGACGGGCTGGCTGAGGGCCACGACGAGCAGGCCGACGGCGATTGCGTCACGTACCTGCGGATCGGTGGTGAAGACCATCGGGATCACCCGGTGGCCGACCGCGAGCAGGACGCCGAGGCCCACGCCGCACCACAGGCCCCAGCGCACCATCAGCCGCGTCAACTCCCGCGCCTCGGCGGCGTCGCCGGCCCCCAACGCCTTGCCGGTCAGGGCCTGCGCGGCAATCGCGAGCGCGTCGAGCGCGAACGCCAGGAACGACCAGATCGTGGCACTGACTTGATAGGCAGCAAGCGAGACCACGCCCAGCCGCGCGGCGACCCAGGTGGTCAGCACGAGCACCGCCCGCAGCGCTAGGGTCCGCACCAGCAGCGGCACCCCACCCCGGGCGGCGGCGAGAACGCGCGCCGGATGGGGACGGACGCGGGCGCGGGTGCGAACGGCATACCGGACGAGGACGGCGAGCAACCAGGCGGCCATGCCGGCCTGCGCGATAACCGTCCCGACGGCGGAACCCGTTATGCCCCAATGGAATCCATAGACAAAGAGGACGTTCAGGGCGATATTCGCCCCGAACCCAGCAACCGAAACCGCCAGCGGCGTGCGCGTGTCCTGCAGCCCGCGCAGCACGCCGGTGCACGCGAGCGTTACCAGCATGGCCGGTATGCCGATCGCCGCCACCCGCAGGTAGCTCACCGCCGGCGCGAGGGCGGCGCCACTGCCGCCGAAGGCACGGCATACGGGCTCGGCGCAGAGCGCGAGCGGCACGGCGACGAGGGCCCCCAAGGCGATCGCGAGCCAGGTGCCGTCGAGGCC
>NZ_DAOQZV010000141.1:0-8556 GCF_035343835.1 Nostocoides sp.
CGGCGCTGGCGGCATCGGCAGCCAGCGCCGCGGCCTACCTCCATCCGTTGGCGAGGGCGACTCAGGTCGGCCACATTCTCGGAGCAGCCGCGCACGCGGCCCGCGCGGCGGAACTGGCGCGCGGGGACGATCCCGTTGTCGCCGAATACGTGCTCACGGCCGCGGCGAGGCGCCCCACCACGCCAGTGCTCGATGTTCTCGGACGCTACCCGCGTGCTCCGCACGGACGCACCCGGGTCGCCGCTCTGACCACGCGGCTGGACAGTCTGCTTCGCGACCCGCCATCAGTGCCCCGGGTTGTCGATGACGTTGGCCCCTTCTTCCACGGCACCCGTGCCGATGTGCGGCCCGGCGACCTACTCACCCCCGGCTGGCGCTCGAACTACGGATCCGGTCGAATGGCCAAGCACATCTACCTCACCGCCAGCAGCGCGGGCGCGCCACTCGCTGCCGAACTCGCCCGCGGCGAGGGCCCACCCCGCGTCTATCGGGTCGAACCGCTCGGGCCGATCGAGGACGACCCGAATGTCACCGACAAGCGCTTCCCCGGCAACCCCACCCGGTCTTATCGCACCACCGAGCCCCTGCGGGTGCTCGCCGAGGTCGAGGACTGGGCCCCGCCGGACGCCGAGTTGGTGCGCCACCTGCGCTCGCGGATGGGTGAGTTGGCCGAGCTCGGCATCGAAGCAATGGACGACTGACCACGTTCCTAAACCCTGCTAGCAGGGTCTAGGTCACCTCCAGCAGGGTCTACCTTGCTTGAGGACACCTAACCTGTGCTGAGTCGCGTCAGTGGGCGAGCAGCGCCTTGTAGGCCTCCATATAGGCGATCTTGCCGGGCTTGGCGTCCGACAGCGGCTTGGCCAGCTTCGCCAACTCCTTGGTGTTCACCGCGGGAAGCGCGCCGAGGTCGGCGGCGGTGAACCCGCCATACACCTGGCCGTCCTTGGCCAGGGCGACTTGCGCGTATGCCGTTCTGGTCACCGCATCGAGGTAGCTCGCCGCATCGTCGGGGTTCCATCCCGACAGATCGACGGGGGTAGTGGTGCGCAACCAGGCGCCCCAATAGAACTCCTGGAAGGGGACGGTCCCTGCCGAGTAGCCGATGTCGCGGGCGAAATAGAGCAGGCTGCGGCCCGGGTCGTTCGCAAAGTTGGCCAGACCCACGGTGTTCGGCAGCTTGTTGACCCCGACCGGCTGGCCGGCCGGGTCCTCGAGCCAGACCCACTTGTTCGCCTTCATGGCCGTCCAGAAGTCCTGGCGCGTCAGCCGCGAGAGATTGCCGGCGACGAGCAGGCGGACGTGCGCGTCCATACCGCCGTCGGGCATCTCGGCGAAGGAGGTCAGGGTGTGGTGTCCATCGGTGAGCCAGAGCGATCCGCCGGCCCCGATGACGACGGTCTTCATCAGCGCCCGCGACGCCGCCGTCTCTTGCCCTGGCTGCAGTGCGCAGGTGAAGCTGCTTGAATCATCCAAGCGCGCATCGGGCTGCGCCGCAACGGCATCGAGCAGCCCGGAGGCCTCGCACCAGTCGCAAACTTCTTGTTGATCGTGTCCTTGCCCAGGGTGTAGCGGCCGAGCTTGTAGTTGACCTCGTCGTAGCCCAATGACGGCTGCGTCGGGTGGACGTCGCCGATCCGGACATCGACAATGTCACCCGGCTTGGCGCACAGGTAGACCATCGGCGCAGTGCGCTGATCGTGATCACAAAAGTCCGGCTTCGTGCCTGCGTGTGCGGGGCTGGCGCCGGCAACGACGATCCCGAGCAGGCCGCTGGTGGCGGTAGTGAGTAGCAGTGCGCGCCGGGTGGCACCCGCACGGTGACGAGGCGTTCGGGCAGGGGCGGATGACATGGGGCTCCTCGGGATGGGCAGGCGGCATACCGACCCTCGCATCCCGTCGACCGCACTCCGCACGAATCGGCAACGTGTTGCGCCGCTGGACACGAAGTGTTCACCCGCGGCTGCCAAACGCGGCGCTACTCGTCAGCCTTCGCGGCCTCGCCTAACGCATCAGCCTGCTTCTTGGCCTGCTCCTCGATCGCGTCCATCTCCTCGCGCACGTCAGCGGGCGGTAACACCTTCTCACGCACCGCCTCGGCCAGCAACGCGGCGACCTGGGCCCGGGACGCACACCCGGCCCGCAGCAACGCATTGCGCTTGGCGGCCCAGGCCGCGCCGAGGTCGTGACGGGTGGCGACCGAGACGTCATCGCGCGCCGGGTTGAGGATGTCGAGTTCTTCTTCGTTGCTGTGATGCCCGACGACCTTGGCAAGCTCCTTGACGGCGTCGTCGTACTTCTTCGTCGTCGTTCCCTTGGCATCGAGGAAGGCGAGGAGTGCTTCGAGGATCTCCGCGTGCTCCTCCTCGCCATGCTCCTCCTTGTGGCTGGAGATGGCCCGCAACTGGCGCAGGGTGGGGTAGACCTCCGTCTCCTCGGCCTCGGCGTGGGCGACAAGCAACTCGGAAAGTGCGGCGCGAGCGGCCTCGCGGTCGCGGTCATTGCGCCGGCATTCGCGCAGGAGATCCTCGAAGAGTCGGTGATCGGCGAGGATGAGTTCGACGACGTCCCCTTGTGTGGGGTGGATGAGCGGGTAGATAGTCACGGCCTCAGCGTGGCCTAATCTCCCCACCAATTGCCGATTGCTGCCGAACATTCCTTTCCTGCCCCGGCAGAGAACGAGCTGGGCTCCAACGCGGCTAACCCAGCGAGACCGGTGCGCCGCGCGATGTCCTGCCCGAGACCCGCCATGTCCGGAGTTGGTCAGGCCACGCCGCTGGCTACGCTCGGCCGATGAGCCGCATCTTCACGACCGCTGTCGCCGACGTTTACCCGCACTACGTCACCAAGGTGGAGAGGAAGGGACGGACCACCGGCGAGCTCAACGACGTGATCGAGTGGCTGACCGGTTATGACGAGGTGACGCTGCACAAGCACCTGGCCGATCGCACGACCTTCGCGGACTTCTTCGCCGGCGCCGAACTCAACCCCAAGGCCGCGCTTATCACCGGCTCGATCTGTGGCGTGAAGATCCAGGAGATCGAGGACCCGCTGATGCGACAGATCCGCTACCTCGACAAGCTCGTCGACGAGATCGCCAAGGGCCGGCCGATGGCAAAGGTGCTGCGAGCCTGAGTGTCATCACTCGGCATAGAGGCGAAGTTCGTTGGCGAAGCGGTCGCTGATCCGCAGCGTCTGGCCGAGATCCATGTGGCGGTAGATGATCATGCCGTCGGAGAGCAGCGTGGCTCGCCAGTCGCGGCGTTGCGCCCCGATCGGCAGCAGGTCGACAACGCAGACGTGCTCGCCCTCCTCGCGCAGCAGCCGCTCCAGGCCCTCGATGTGGGTGATCCGCCCGCGGCCTTCGGCGCGCTTGAACATACTGGCGCAGTTGAACTTGTTCGTCAGCGGCGGCGCTGATCCGGTCGTGATGGCCTGCGCCCAGGTCGCGAAGAGGTCACCATCGGTCGCATAGTTCATCAGGTCGACAGTGCGTGCTCCGGGCGGTCGCGCGCCGATCTCGCCGAAGACGACCTCGCCGTCGGCCTTGCGATACCACTCCATGTGCGTGAAGCCGTCGGTGAATCCGAGCGACTCGATCACGGCGCGCCCCATCGCGATACCGTCGGCGAGCCGTGGATCGGCCAGGTCCGAGAGCACCATCGTCACCGGGCTGATCCACTCGTGGCTGCGCTGTTGGAGCGGGCGCGGGAGATACCAGCACACATTCTCGAAGAGGATCTCGCCGCGACCGCACACGGTGTCATAGGTGAACTCCTCGCCGTCGATGAACTCTTCGACGCTGACGAGCGGCACATGCCCGATCATCGGTTGCACTTGGGCAAGTTGCTCGGCGGAGTCGACGCGGTAGGTGTCCGCTGACCCCGCGCCCGCGATGGGCTTGACGATCAGCGGGTAGCCGATTCGCTCCGCAGCCGCCCAGATCTCGGCCGCATTGCTCGCCGATGTATGCCGTGGCGTCCGGATCCCGGCCGCGTCCAGGACGCGCTTCATCGCCTCCTTGTCGCGGAACCAGGTCGCCTGCTCCACGCTCATCCCGGGTAGTCCGAGGTGCTCGCGAATGCGTGCTGCCAGAACGACATACGGCTCCCAGAGGCATTCGACCCGGTCGATGTGCACATAGGCGGAGAGGCCGTCGAGGGCGGCCAGGACGGCCGACTCGTCGGCGAGTGCGACGTGCTCGTAGTGCGCGAGGTGGGCTTGCGCCTCCCGCGGGAGGGCTTGAACGGGCTGGTCACCGACGCCGATGACCTGTGCCCCGGTCTGCGCCAGGGCGCGGGTGAAATAGGCCTGCTCGAGAGGGAATCCCGGCGAGATCATCACGATGTTCACGGCAAAACCCTTCGGTGTCAGTCGGATTCGACGAGTACAACGCGCGCGACCTGGACGATGCGCTCCAACGCGGCCTGCACGACTCCCGTGTCTCGGTGGCGCACGGTGACAAAGCCCTCGCCCTCATAGGACGTTGCCGCCGGCTGCCCGGGCTGTGGGAGTTGGGCTCGCACGACAAGCTCGCCGAGCTCACGTTGCAGCTGATCGATGCCGTGGACGGCGCGGACCCGGCCGCGGCCCATTCCGCGCAGATAGGCCGTCCCGCAGGCATACACCCGGTCGGGCCGGTGAAACTCTTCCCGCAGAACGAGATTGGACCACAGGTCGAAGAAGTCCACGTCATGGGCGTAGCCGATCATCGACCCGATCTGCGCGCCCGGCGGGCGCGCGCCGATCTCCGAGACCGCGACCGAGCCATCCGGGCGAGCGAACCATTCCATGTGGCTGAAGGCGTCCTGCACCCCGAGTGCCGCAATCGCTTGTGGTCCGACGCGGTGAATCTCGGCATACTGCGGTGTTGAAATATCCTGCGGGAGAACGACAGTCCACTGCATCCACGGATTGCGGACGACCTCGAGTGGCGGCGGGAGATAGTCGCTGATCGATGCCCAAAGCGTCTGGCCGTGCAGCGTCGCGGCGTCGAAGCTGTGCTCACGGCCGGTGAGGAACTCCTCTAGCAGCCATACCTGCGAGGGGTCGGCCACGGCCATCGTCAGCCAGTTGTCGAAGTCCGCGAGGGTATCGAGCCGGAAGGTCGCCTGGGCTCCCGCTCCATCCGGCGGCTTGGCGACGATCGGGAAGCCGACCACGTCGCGAAAGGCCAGCGCCTCCTGGACACGGTGGACGAGTTGGTGTCTGGCGCAAGGCAATCCGGTCGATCGCAGGACGTCCTTCATCCGCGACTTGTCGCGGACATTGAGCGCCACGGACTCGCTCATGCCCGGTATGCCCAGAGCGTCACGCACCTGACCGAGCGGCACTTGAAGCTGCTCGAGGATCGCGATCAGCCGCTCGACCGGCCCGATCTGTGGCGTCAGTCCCCGCACGGCGTCGGCGATCTGGTGCGCGTCGAGGCCGTCGCGGACTTGGTAGTGGCCGGCCAGCGCCTGCCGGATCTCCCCCGGGACCTGGTCGAGCGACGCGGTCGTGATCAGGCCGAGGCGCACGCCGGGTGTGCGGGCTGCCGCGAGCACGAAGTTGTTTGTCGTGTCGGCAAGGAAGGGGGCGACAAAGGCGGCGCTGACCATTTTCGCACCCTAGTGGAGTGGCGAGCGGGCCAGGACGCCATGCTCGTCCATGGGGCCGCCCGCGACGACGGAGGCGGCAAGTTGGGGATGGGCTGTGGAGCACAATCAGGTCAGTCTCTCGACCATCATCGGTGACGAGTCGGGCCAGCATCGTCGGGAACGCTAAGGTGCCGGGATGACTGACTCGCGTGTCTTTCCCGCCTTGCCCGATGCGTCGTGGGCGCGTGTGCTGTGCGTGGTCGCCCATCCGGACGACATGGAATATGGCACGTCCGCGGCCGTAGCTACCTGGACCGCGCGCGGTGTCGACGTCACCTACCTGCTGCTCACCAAGGGCGAGGCCGGTATGCAGCGCCCCCCCGAGGAGGTCGGCCCGCTGCGCGCAGGCGAGCAGCACCAGGCGTGCGCCAGCGTCGGTGTCCATGACCTGCGCATCCTCGACCACGCTGACGGCATGCTCATGCCGACTCTGGAGTTGCGCCGCGACATCGCGCGGGTGATCCGGCAGGTGCGCCCGGACGCGGTCGTGACGGCGAACTTCGACGTCGAGGCGTATGGCGGTCTCAACCAGGCCGACCATCGCGCCGCCGGCCTCGCGACAGTGGACGCCGTCCGCGACGCCGACAACACCTGGGTCTTCCGCGAGTTGGCCGACGACGAGGGGCTGCCCAAGTGGCATACGTCCGCGTTGTTGGTGGCGGGGCACCCGGTCGCGACCCACGCGGTGGCCGTCGACGAGCAGGCGGTCGCGGCCTCGGTCGCCTCACTCGAGCATCACCAGGCCTACCTCGCCGACCTGCCGGGCCATCCCAAGCCGGCGGACTTCATCCCGCAGATCCTCGCCCAGGGCGGCGCGGCTGCGGGCACCGGGCACGCGGTGCTCTTCCGCGTCTATGACCTCGGCGGCTTCGCCTCCTCGACCGACGACGACGCCTGACGCGTCCTCGACGAACGCCCCAGAGCGATCGCGGGAAGCAGGCCGCCGACCACCATCGGTCCGAGGGCCGTCCCGCCGGCGAGGAAGGCCACGACCAGCACCGCAGCGACGGGCTTGCGCAATCCCATCGCGGTGGCTGCGGCCATACCGGCCACCATCGCGGCGGCCGGGGAGATCGGGAGCACCACGGTGGTCAGGGCGCCGAGGCAGGCGCCGGTCAGCATGCGCGGGAAGAACTCGCCGCCGCGCCAGCCGGCCGACAGGCACACGATCATCGCGAGGGGTTTGAGCACGGCCATCGCCGCCACGAGCGCCACCCAGGCGGTGGCCAGCCCGGCCGGCCCCCGGGCGAGGATCAGGTCGAGTCCCCACCGGTCTTGACAACCCTGTCGGCGGGCGCATTGCCCTGACCGATTGCGCCATCCACCACCAGGAACATCCGGCGAGCCATCGGGTGGCCGCGGGACATCCCCGAGGAGCCGGTCCGGGTGGCGCTCGATTTCGCGCTCTTCGCCCCACCCTTACCCGTGCGGGTCAATGGCCGTGGCCTTCGGCTGACGGCCATTGATCTCGATTGGTCGCCGGCTCCGGGCCCGAGGTCCGGGGCACCGGTGAGGCCCTGCTGATGGCGGTGGCAGGGCGAGCAGATTTGCTGCCCGAACTGAGTGGCCCGGGACTGACGACCTTCGCGAGCAGAGTTCAGAGCTGACCACCTCTCGTTCCGGCGGTTCAGAGCCTCGCGGGCGCCCGGCGTTCAGGGCTTGGCGCCGGGGATGGAGGTATTCGACGATCCAGGCGTTCTCGAGTTTGATCGTCATTCAGATGACGCTATCCGTGGCGGGGACTGAAATAGGCTCCCTCATGGCCACCGAAACGGCATACACAATCGCGCCGCTCAGCCCGCAGACCTGGCCCGCGTTCGACGCCTTGGTCCAGCGGCACAACGGGATCTTCGGTGGGTGCTGGTGCATTTGGTTCCACCCGGATGGGCCCGAGCGCGGCCAGGGCGCCGAGGCGAACCGGGAGTTGAAGAAGGCGTATGTCGAGTCGGGCCAGGCGCACGCCGCGCTGGTCATGGACGGCGAGGAGGCCATCGCGTGGGCCGAATTCGGCACGCCGGCCGAGTTGCCGACGATCCATCACCGCAAGCAGTACGACGCGACCAAGAGCGCCGACCCGGACTACCGGATCACGTGCGTTTTCGTCGACAAGCGTTACCGCCGGCAGGGGGTGACAGAGCTGGCGATCAGCGGCGCGCTGGGGATGATCGCGCGGGCCGGCGGCGGGGTGGTCGAGAGCTATCCGCACGACCTGACCGAGCAGACGAAGAAGATGTCCTCCTCCTTCCTCTACAACGGCACCCGCCGGCTGTATGAACGTCTCGGCTTCACCTATGACCGCCCCAAAGGCCTGAGGAACTGCGTGATGGTCAAGACCGTCGACCCGGCCTGAGGCTTGGCGCCGGTCGGTCCGTCACTGGTCCATGAGGATCGTGAGCCTCTCGCGGACCTCACGACGTCTCCGGCGGATCACGGTTGGTGGTCGTGCACGGGCGCCGGCAGGTCGAGCGGCTCGGGCGTGCCGGCCCGGGGATAGAACACCTCGGTGAGGGCGGCACCGAGGGCCGCGCCAAGAAGTTGCGCCACGATGAACCCGGGGACATCACCCGGGGCGATGCCGGAGAAGCTGTCGGTGATGGCGCGGCCGATGGTGACGGCCGGGTTGGCGAAGGATGTGCTCGAGGTGAAGAAGTAGGCGGCGCCGATCCACGCCGGGACCAGCGCTGGGCCGAGGCGACCGAGGCCGGTCCTGGTCAGGGCGCCGATCAGGGCGAGCAAGCCGGCTGTGGCGACGATCTCGCCGAGCCATTGACCCAGCCCGGTGCGCTGCTTCGTGGCGAGGGTGACCGCGGGGAGCTCGAACATCACGTGGGCCACTACGGCACCAAGCAGCGCCCCGAGGATCTGCGCCGCGATATAGAGCCCCGCCTCGGACCGGCGCATCTCCGCGCGGGCCGTG
>NZ_DAOQZV010000142.1:0-8522 GCF_035343835.1 Nostocoides sp.
CGGTGGTCGAGGAGTCCGCGGGCGGTGGCGGCGGCTCGGCGCCACCCCCGCCGCCGCCAAGCTGGGCCTGACCGACGCGCGACGAGGGTCACGTCGTCGGCGAGATGCCAACGGTGGGTGAGCGGCGGCATACGGGCATGTCCTGCGCTATTCTGATCCGCTAGTTACCTGCGGGTAGCCACTTCGCGTTGCTCACCCGAAAGGTTCCGAACCCATGCGTCGTTCTGTTGTCACCGCCACTGCCGCCGTCCTCGGCGCGTTCGCCCTCGCCGGGCCCGCCACGGGCGCGACCGAGCCGCCGCGCCCGACGTTCTACGAGGCGCCGGCCGCGATCAGCGGGAATGCCGGCGATGTGATCCGCAGCGAGAACCTCACGTTCTCGGTCGACCCGGCCGGGCTGAGCTCGCTCGTGATGACCTCCAAGCGCATCCTCTACACCAGCACCGACCGGAGCGGCGCCAAGGTCGCGGTCTCTGGCAGCGTGCTCGTGCCCAAGGCGCCGTGGATCGGTCTGGGGCACCGGCCGATCATCGGCTACGCCGTCGGCACGCAGGGGCTGGCCGACCGCTGCGCGCCGTCGCGGCAGCAGTCCGAGGGCTTCGAGTACGAGTCGATCTTCATCAAGGGCCTGATCGAGCGCGGGTATGCCGTGGCGATCACCGACTACCAGGGCCTCGGCACTGCCGGCGTGCACACCTATATGAACCGGGTCGTCCAGGGACGGGCTGTGCTGGACTCCGTGCGTGCCGCCCAGCGCCTCGCGGGATCGGGCCTGTCCAGCTCGAATCCTGTTGGCCTCGTTGGCTATTCGCAAGGTGGCGGCGCGTCGGCAGCGGCGGCCGAGCTCGCTGCGTCATACGCCCCCGAGTTGCGGGTCAAGGGCGCGGTCGCGTCGGCGGTCCCTGCCGACCTGGCCGCTGTGCTCGCCAATCTCGACGGCACGCTCTATGCCGAGTTCGCGCTCTACGGGATGCGCGGCCTGGCTGCGGGCTACGGGGTCGACATGAGCCCCTATCTCAACGCCGCGGGCCGCCAGGCGATGGACGAGGTCGAGGGCGAGTGCGTCACCGACCTGGCCAATCACGCCTTCGTGCGCACCGAGACCCTGTCCGCGACCGGGGTGCCGGCGAGCACGATTCTGGCCCAGGAACCCTTCAAGACGATGGTTGCGCAACAGCGGATCGGCACGATCAAGCCGGCCATGCCGACCCTCGTCGTGCATTCCGTGCTCGACGATGTCATCCCGTATGCCGTGGGCAAGGCGATGGCCAAGAGCTGGTGCAGCAAGGGTGCCAATGTCTACTTCTCGACCGTCGTCTCGCCTGGTCACGTCGGTGGGGTGCTGGACAATGCGGCCCAGTCCTATGCCTTCCTCGAAGCCCGCTTCGCCGGCTTGCCGCAGTTCTCCAACTGCTGGACGCTGTGATTAGCCGAGGGCCTCGTCCACGAAGCACCAACGCCACGCCTCGCCGGGCTCGAGTGAGCGCATGACCGGGTGACCGCTGTCGTGGAAGTGCGCGGAGGCGTGCTTGCCCGGCGACGAGTCGCAGCACCCGACATGACCGCACTCGGTGCACATGCGAAGGTGCACCCAGGTCAGGCCCTCGGCCAGGCACGCCGGGCAGCCGTCGGGGGTATCAGGGACGACGCAGTGAGCCTCGGCCTGAAGGTGTGCACACGCCGCGGTGACCGCATCAGGCGGGCGGAGAGGCGTCTCGCGCACGCGTGCCGCGCGGTGCGCGCCCCAGGTGAGCGCTGCCTCCTCGGCGTCCATGGAGTTGAGCACGGCGGTGAGCACGTGCTGGTCGACTGCGGCGGTCGAGCGCATGCGCAGCAACTCCGCGCGCTCGGCCGCGATCATCGTCAACC
Organism: Nostocoides sp.; assembly: GCF_035343835.1. NCBI lineage: Bacteria > Bacillati > Actinomycetota > Actinomycetes > Micrococcales > Intrasporangiaceae > Nostocoides > Nostocoides sp. The sequence goes on from NZ_DAOQZV010000142.1 coordinate 1,870, forward strand.
GGGTGCGTCGATAGGTCTCGCTCGGCGTCTCGCTCTGCTGGCTGCCCAGGCGCTCCCAGATCCGGTTGACGCGGGCGGCGGACTGGCTCTTCAGGGTCGCCAGCACGCCGGGGTCGGTGTCCGGGTCGGCCTCGATGGCACGCAGCCCGGCACCCGCGGCCGCCCCGACGACGGTTGCCTCGACGAGGGCATCCTCACGCGGATCCGGGCCGCGCACATCCAAGACCCGGCACAACCACGGCAGCGAAAAGCCTTGGAGGACAAGCGTTCCGACCGTCACGATCAGTGCGACCAGGACGAGCATCGGCCGGTATGGCGTGTTGTCCGGGAGGGTGAGCGCCGCGGCGAGGGTGACCACGCCGCGCATACCGGCCCACGAGCCGATCACGCCGGCGCGCATGCGGTCGGAGGCATCGCCCGAGGAGCGGGCGCTGGCATACGTGAAGGGGAGCATCCACAGCGGGCGCAGGATCAAGCAGGCGGCGAGCACCGCACATCCGACGAGCACGCTGCGGCCCAGCGTCAGATCGCCCGAGCGGACGGAGTCGAGGATCGAGGCCATCTGCAACCCGATGAGGAGGAAGACCGCGTTCTCGAGGAGGAAGGTGATGCTTGCCCAGTTGACGCGCTCCGAGAGGCGGGAGGGAGCGCTCTGGAGCACGGGTGCCTGGTGGCCGAGAAAGAGCCCCGCAACCACGACAGCGATGACACCGGAGGCATGGACCTTCTCGGCGGCCACATAGGCGACGAAGGGGACGGCGAAGGACAAGGCCGTGTCGGCCGCTGTTTCCACGAGAACCTTGCGGATGAAGCCGGTGACGACGAAGACGAGCCAGCCGGTCGCTGCGCCGCCGAAGGCCGCGATGGCGAAGTCCTGGGCAACCGATGCGGCACTCACCTGTTCGACGTGGGCGTCCGCGCCGGCATGGGCGATCGCCAGGCCGGCCGCCGCGAGGGCGGTGCGCAGGGCGACGAGTGCGGTGGCGTCGTTCAAGAGCGATTCACCCTCAAGGATCGTCGTGATCCGCCGTGGCAGGCCGATTTGGCGCGCCACGGCCGTTGCTGCCACGGCGTCGGGAGGAGCGACGATGGCCCCGAGCGCGAACGCCAGCGGGAAGCTAATCGGTAGGAGCGCCGACGCGACGAGCGCGACACCGAGAGCGGTGAACAGCACCAGCCCGACGGAGAGCCCGAGGATCGGCCCGATGTTCGCGCGAATGTCGATCAACGAGGTGTTGAGGGCTGCGGCATACAGCAAGGGCGGCAGCAGCCCAAAAAGCACGAGGTCGGGGGAGAGGCTGAGCGTCGGCACGCCGGGAACGAAGGAGGCGATCACTCCCACCCCGAGCAGGCCGAGCGGCGCGGGCAGCTCGATCTGCTCGCACAATCGAGCGACGATGATGACGGTCATCGCAATGACGGTCAGAGTCAGGGCCAGATCCACGCCCGTATTCTCACCCGGCCAGCGGGTGGCCCGTCACCGAGTTCAGAGCTCGCCCAGCACTGCCGAGCGCAGCGTGTCCAGGCCGACGCTACCGATGTCCAGCGCGCGGCGGTGGAAGTCGCGCAGGTCGAAACCCGCACCCGCCCGTGTTGCCGCCTCGTCGCGCAGCTGCAGCCAGAGCCGTTCGCCGATCTTGTAGGACGGTGCCTGGCCCGGCCAGCCGAGATAGCGGTCCAACTCGAAACGGAGCATCGGCTCCTCCATGGCCACGTGCGAGCGCAGGAAGGTCCACGCCTTCGCGTAGTCCCAGTCGCCCCCACCGACCTCGGTGGGCGCGGGCATACCGCAGTGCACGCCGATGTCGACGACGACGCGCGCGGCCCGCAGGGCCTGCCCATCGAGCCAGCCGAGCCGGTTGCCGGGGTCGTCCATATAGCCCAACTCCGCCATCAGCCGCTCGGCATAGAGCGCCCAGCCCTCGCCGTGCCCGGAGGTCCAGCACGCGAGGCGGCGCCAGCTGTTGAGCAGGTCGCGGCGATAGACCGTCTGGGCGACCTGCAGGTGATGCCCGGGCACGCCCTCGTGGTAGACCGTCGTCAACTCGCGCCAGGTCGTGAACTCGGTCACGCCGCCCGGCACCGACCACCACATCCGGCCGGGGCGGGTGAAGTCGTCACTGGGTCCGGTGTAGTAGATGCCGCCGGTGGTGGTCGGCGCGATCATGCCCTCGATCGCGCGTACCGGGCCGGGGATGTCGAAGTGGACATCGGCGAGGGAGGCAATGACCTCGTCGGCGCGCGCCTGCATCCAGTCGCGCAAGGCGTCGGTGCCGTGCAGGTGATAGCGCGGGTCGGCGTCGAGGATCGCGACCGCCTCGTCGGGCGTCGCCCCGGGACGGATCTGATCGGCGACCTCACAGCGTTGCTGCTCGATCCGCGCAAGCTCCTCCTGACCCCACGCATAGGTCTCATCGAGGTCGACGCTGCTGCCGAGGAAGTAGCGCGAGTGGAGTGCGTAGAGCTCGCGGCCGCACGCGTCCGCTGCGGGTGCGCGGTCCAGGAGCGTGGCGAGGCGCCCACGCAGATTGCCGTATGCCGTGGCCGCCTCCCCGATGGCACTCACCATCTGCGCGCGCACGCTCTCGGTCAGGTCGGCTCCGTTGACGGTGGTGGTGAGGCTGGAGAAATAGCCTTCCGGCGCAACGAGTTTGGCGCACTGGTCGATGCACGCACGGACCTGGCGGATGGGGGCGACATGACCTTCGCCCGCCGATGCGATCAGAGTGGCCATCCACTGATCCAGGGCGGTGGGCACCCTGGTCAGGCGTGTGGCGAAGGTCGTCCAGTCGTCGTCGGTGCTCGTCGGCATCAGATCGAAGACACCGCGGATGGACTGCAAGGGAGCGGCCAGCACGTTGAGTTCGCTGCGATCGAGACCGGCGGCGGCAATCTCCTCGGCAAGGCCGAGCCGCTCGCGCATGGCGTCGAGGGTGACGGTGTCGATATCGTCCTGCGGCTCGGCGCCGGCGAGCTTGGTGAGGGTGTCGCGGCGCAGTGCGGACTGCGCCGCGTATCCGTCGGGACTGAAATCGTCGAGGAGGGCGTCCGAGCCGGGGATGCCGTAATGCGTGCCGGTGATCGGGCTGAGCGCGATCTCCGCCGCGAAGTGGGCTTCGGCGATCGCGTCGATGGCTGTGGGTTGCCTCGTGGGCGTGTCAGTCACGAAGGGCGACGTTACCGGACAGTTGTGGTGAGGTCAGCTCGAAAGGCCGTTTGTGTCTGTCGAGCGCGAACGTGACATGCATATTTCCTGTCAAACCCGCTCGCATGAGACGATAGTGAGCATGACGCGCGTATTGACCGTAAATTCTTTAGTTGCCGATCTGGCCGATCGTGGCTTTGCCGAGCCTTGGAAGCGACTGAAGGCCGCCGCCTCCGCCCTGCAGGGGCTGCAGGCCAAGGATGGCTCACTCGCGCACCCGGACATGAGTGCGGTCGCCGGCGAACACGTCGCGACGATCGTGGCCGCGATCGGTGAGCTCACGGCATACGTGCCGCACGACGAGAGCTACCTGCGGGCGCTGGTGCGCGACTTCGAGCGGTGGGCCGCGGGTGGTTTCGGGGTGCCCGACTTCCTCGACTCCTTGCTGGAGTTTCACCCCGAGCAGCACCGGGTGGACGGGCTGCGCCATGTCGTCGTCTTCCCGATGTACACGCAGAACGGCTCGACCAGTCGCCTCGTGGAAGCCGTTCTGTGCGAGGTGATTTGGCCGGATTTCGTCGCCGAGTTGGAGGCGGGCGACTATGGCAACAAACTCTTCGTGCCGATCCGCTTTCTCGATTTCACGCCGGGCTATGACACCAACTCGGCCGTGCTCTTCCCCGAGTCGGTGGCGATGCGTGAGGTCCCGAGTTTCGCCTGGGGCGGCATCTTTGCCGACCGCGAGGCCGCGCGCTTTCGCCGCGTCGTGACCCACGCGGCCCACGTCACCAATCTCGTGCTGCCCGAGGGTGTCCGTCGGATGCTCGCCGATCAGGGGCTGACGGAGGAGGCCTTCGTCATGTGGGACCTGATCCACGACCGGACGCACATGCGCGGCGACCTGCCCTTCGATCCGTTCATGATCAAGCAGCGGATGCCATACTTCCTCTACTCGCTCGAAGAACTGCGCTGCGACCTGACCGCCTATCGCGAAGCGGTCCACATCGAGCAGCGCATCGCGGCGCTCGCCGCCCCGGACGAGGACGAGGTGCTCCTCGCCGACCGCGCGCGGCTGGTGCAGTATGCCGTGATCTTCGACCGGATCTTCCGCTTCGCCATCACCGGTGCGCGCGTGCGCAACTACGACGGGCTCGGCGGTCAACTGCTCTTCGCCTGGCTGCACCGCAACCAGGTGCTGCACTGGACCGACGGGGCTTTGTCCGTGGACTGGGATCTGGTCCCCGATGTGGTCAACGCCCTGGGCGCGGCGATCGAGGAGCTCTATTGGGAGTCGATCGACCGGCCCAAGGTCGCCCACTGGCTGGCGGCCTATGCCCTGGTGTCGGCCACCGTCGAGCCGCACCCCGCGTCCGTATGGAAGCGCGGTGACCTCCCGCTCGACGGGCCGCCGAAGGGCCTAACCGACCTGGTGATGGACGATGAGTTCCCACTGTCGATGTTCTACGAAGCCTTCGAGCGCAAGATGCGCGATGTCATTGCCTCAACGGCCGGTATCACCGGAACGGACCGCTGATGGGGCGCATCGTGGTCGCCGGCGCGGCCGGCGCAAGTGGGCAGGCGGTGGTGCGGGCGCTGCGGGCGGCGGGGCATGACGTCGTTGCGGTGACCCGGGACGACGCCGACCTCGCCGACGCGGGTGCGGTCACGGCATACGCCAATGGCGTCGTGGCGGCGGGTCCGGTCGACGGGCTGGTGCACCTCGTGGGCGGTTGGCGCGGCGGTGGTGGCGTGGCCGGCCAGAGCGACGCGGACTGGGACTTCCTCTCGACGCGCGTGATCGACACGCTTCGGCACACGAGCCGGGCGTTCTTCCCGGCGCTCGCTGCAGCCGGGGGGCGACTGGTGATCGTCAGCACGACCGGTCTCGACGCGCCGCGCGCGAGCAATGCGAACTATCTCGCGGCTAAGGGGGCGGCGGAGGCGTGGACCCGTGCGCTTGGGCATGAGCTGGGGAAGGCGGGTGGTGGCGCGCAGGTCATCCGGGTGATGGCGCTCTATACCGATGCCGAGCTCGCGGCGAATCCGGGCAAGGACTATGGGGCCTGGACGCATGTGGATGCGCTCGGTGATCAGATCGCGGCGGTGTTCGCATGAGTGTCGTCAGTGCGGTCGCGACCAAGCGGGCCGACGATAATGCGGGCGTGACTACCAGTGCCCTGCACGACGCCGAGCGTCGCGGATTCGCCAGTGACAACTATTCGGGAGTTCATCCGGAGGTCCTCGAGGCCATCGTCGCCGCCAACGGCGGGCACCAGTCGGCGTATGGCAGCGACGCCTATACCGCCCGCCTGCAGGATGTCGTCCGGGGGCATTTTGGGTCGGCGGCCGAGGCGTTCCCGGTCTTCAACGGCACGGGCGCGAATGTCACTGCGCTGCAGTCGATTCTGCCGCGCTGGGGTGCGGTCGTGTGCGCGCGGACGGCGCACATCAATGTCGACGAGGGCGGAGCGCCGGAGCGGGTCGCGGGCCTGAAGCTGCTGACCGTGCCCACCGAGAACGGCAAGCTGACGCCCGAGTTGGTGGACCTCGAGGCGTGGGGCTATGGCGATGAGCACCGCGCCCAGCCACTGGCCCTGTCCATCACGCAGTCGACCGAACTCGGGACGCTCTATACGCCGGCGGAGATCCGGGCGCTGAGTGATCACGCGCATGGTTTGGGGATGGCCGTACACGTCGACGGGGCGCGGTTGTCCAATGCGGCTGCCGCGCTCGGGGTGCCCTTTGCGGAGTTCACGACCGAGGCGGGTGTCGACATCGTCTCGCTGGGCGGCACCAAGAATGGTGCTCTCGGCGCGGAGGCGATCGTGGTCATCAATCCCGATCGTGCTGCGGGACTTGTGTATTCGCGCAAGTTCAATATGCAGCTGGCGAGCAAGATGCGCTTCGTCTCGGCGCAGTTGATCGCGCTCTACGAGGGCGATCTGTGGCAGCGCAACGCCGGGCATGCGAATGCCATGGCGGCTCGGCTGCGGGCGGCGCTGGCCGATGTGCCCGGGGTGGAGTTCACGCAGGAGACGCAGGCCAACGGCGTCTTTGCGACGCTGCCGGCTGGGGTGGCGGATCCGTTGCGCCGGCAGTATGCGTTCTACGACTGGGACGCCGCCCGGCGCGAGGTGCGCTGGATGTGCTCCTTCGACACCAGCGAAGCCGATATCGATGCCTTTGCGGCGCTCGTGCGCGCCGAGGTCGCCGCTGCCCGCTGACCCCGCTCAATTGGCTCTTCAGTCCCAGGGATTCGTGGCGGGGACGCCGGGGGCTGAAAGTGCCGCGTATTGCGGGTGGCGACCACGAGGCCGCGCGCCTGAGCGATCGCGACGCAAGATCGCGCTTGGGCCGCATCGGAACGCTCTAGCTTGACCACCCGCGCTCGATCTCGGCGACGGTCACGGCGGCCACGCACAAGTCGGTCAGTGGTCTCGATGCCGCCCACTGGGCGACCCGGGCATTGCGCGCGGGCACCCGTGGGGCCGAGACGACATTGGTGTCA
>NZ_DAOQZV010000143.1:0-8063 GCF_035343835.1 Nostocoides sp.
GGCCAATGCGATCACCGGCTGCCCGCTGGCGCTGGCCGTGCGCGACGCGTGGCGGGCGCAGTCGCCGAGCATCGGCGCGTCGCTGACTTTGCAGGTCACCGACCCGTTGAGCGGCGAGAAGCTGGCGATCCGCTGCCTCGGCCGGCCGCCGATCGTGTGCATGGGGAGCAACGACCGGCTGATCTATCTCTACTGACTCGTGGGGCTTCGCCGAGCCGTTGTCGGTGCTCTCGGCAAGACTGGGGCGCATGAACAGCACCAAGCAGGGGAGCCCCAGGGGGCGCTGCACCATCATCCCGCCGCACATTCTCGAGCGGCTGGCCCAGTCCGGCGATATCGTCGTCGCCGCCGCCGCGCGCGAGGCCTTGATCGACATCGACCAAGGCCTGCTCGCCCGTCGGGCGCACGGGCGCGGCGAGACGGCCGCGACGGGCAAGAAGCGCCTGACACCCGGGACCATCGAGGGTGGGCCGGTGCGGTTGATCAGCGACGCCAAGTCGAGCAACCGGCTTCCCGGCACCACGGTGCGGGGCGAGGGCGACCCGGCGACCGGTGACGACGCCTGCGACGAGGCGTATGACGGGCTGGGTGCGACATGGACGCTCTACGCCCAGGCCTTCGAACGCAACTCCCTGGACGGTAAGGGCCTGCCGCTGCGCGCGAGCGTGCATTACGGGCGCGACTACGACAACGCCTTTTGGGACGGCACCCAGATGGTCTTCGGCGACGGGGACGGCAAGATCTTCGGCCGGTTCACGGCCAGCCTCGACGTCATCGGGCACGAGTTGGCCCATGGCGTCACCGAGCACACGGCCGGCCTGATGTATCAGGGGCAGCCGGGCGCGCTGAACGAGTCGATGTCCGATGTCTTCGGCTCGCTGGTCAAGCAGCGCGAGTTGGGCCAGGACGCCGCCGGCGCCGACTGGCTGATCGGTGCCGAGCTGCTGATCGGCGAGCTCGCCGGTCAGGCGCTGCGATCGATGAAGGCGCCGGGCACGGCATACGACAATCCGGTGCTGGGCAAGGACCCCCAGCCCGCGCACATGCGCGACTATGTCGACACCGACGACGACCACGGCGGGGTGCACATCAACTCGGGCATTCCCAACAAGGCGTTCTACCTGGCCGCGACGGCGCTGGGTGGCAACTCCTGGGAGGCGCCGGGGCACATCTGGTATGCCGCGCTGACCGGCACCGCGATCGCCGCGGACTGCGATTTCGCCACCTTCGCCCGGCTCACCCAGGACGCGGCGATCGGCCTGTATGGCGCGGACTCGCCCGAACTGGCCGCAGTCACGGCGGCGTGGAGCGAGGTGGGCGTGCTCGAGGCGGCCCCCTCGGGGCCGGGCTCGCCGGAGCCCGGTGATCCGCCCGCCCCGACGGGCGAGAGTGTGGTCGCGGTGACCCGCAGCGGCGGCTTTGCCGGGCGCACGGTGCGCCGGGAGGTCGCCCTGGACAATCTGCCCAAACGCGATGCGAAGGCCTGGAACCGGGTGCTGAGCAGCGACACCTTGCAGGTGATTGAGACCCGAGCAGCCGCTGCTCCTGAGCGCTCCCAGCCCGACCGCTTCTGCTACGGCGTGGCCTGCGATCTGCCCCGCGTGGACGTGAGCATTCCCGAGCAGCACCTGCCCGACGATCTGCGACAACTCTTCGATCGCACATTGACCGACGAGTCGTGAGCGGTCCGGGTCCCGTGGTCAGGAGGCGGTGATCACGGGTCTCTTCGCCACGCCCGCCTCGATCAGTCGCAAGTGCAGGGTAGGGGCGAGCGCGTTGATAAAGGTCTTGGTCAGGTGTGACCCTGCGCGATAGAGCAGGATGTGGTCGAGCACCGGCGGGCAGGTCGCCGTCGTCGGGCAGACGACGTCATTCATCGTCACGAAGACGGCGTCCGGCACCTGCTGGGCGATGGCGCGCAGCGCCGGCGTGCCCGACCCGTCGTTTTTGCGGAACGAGCAATCGGCGACATAGTCCGTCGCCGCTCGCAGGCAGTCGAACATCGAACTCGTGCCCCGTTGCGGGGTGTCGGCGAGCAGCACCGCCCGCGTGCCGAGAGCCGTATGCAGCTCGGTCAGCAGCGCGCTCTCCGAGCGGATCACCGGGTCGGTGCGCGAGATGTGCGAGGAAAAGATGAGCTTCGGCTTCTCCTCATCCCGCAACTGGGTGAAGACCCGCTCGACGAAGCGCGAACAGTTCGTCTGATCCGCCTCGGTCGCGAATGGGCAGGAACTGCGCGAATAGAACAGCAGCCGCCAGTGCTCGACCTCGGCGATCCGCTGGAGGGCCGGCATCCATTGGCCGATCTTGGAGTCCCCGACGATCGCCACCGGTAGGCCATGTGGGTCGCCGTAGACGCACCGGCCGGCAGGGGGTGGCGTGTCGACGTCCGCGGCGAAGCGGCACCCATCGCGGTAGTAGTCGGGCTCGTCGGCCAAGGCCGCTCCACCGCTGGGGTGATACTCGCCCGAGCGGGTGGGCACCGACGGCGCGGCGACCGTCACGGTCGGGCTCTGACTGCCGCCCGAGACCACGGGGCTGGTGGTGCAGGATCCGAGAGCGACCACCGTCGCAAGGAAGGCAACCGCCAGCCGGTGAACGCCCCGCCAGGCGGCCGTCACGGCAGGTCGAGGACCAGGCGGCGATCGCGTTGCGCAGCGAGGAAGAACTCCTTGACCTCATCCAGCGAAGCCGTCCACGACCCGCCGGTACGCAACCGGACCGACGCCGTGCGCTCCTCTATCTCGCGGCCACCGACAACGATGGTCACCGGGACCTTGCGCATCGAGTGGGTCCGGATCTTGGCCTGCATACGGGCGTCGGAGACGTCGGCCTCGGCGCGCAATCCGGCGGCATACAGCTCGTCGGCGACCGCCTGCGCGCCCTCGTCGAAGGTGTCGGTGACCGGAACGACGACGATCTGCTCGGGGGCCAGCCAGAAGGGGAAGGCGCCGGCATACTGCTCGGTCAAGAACGAGACGAACCGCTCGTGCGAGCCGAGCGGCGCCCGGTGGATGACGATCGGGGTCTTCTCGGTGCCGTCCGAGGCCTTGTAGGACAAGCCGAACTGGCGCGGGGTGTAGAGGTCGACCTGGTTGGTCGACGCGGCGAACTCCCGCCCGGTGACCGACTTGATGATGAAGTCGATCTTGGGGCCGTAGTGCGCCGCGCCGCCCACATCGAGGACGAACGGGATGCCGGACTTCTCCATCGCGCCACGCGTGATCGCCTCAGCACGCTGCCACATCTCTTCGTCGTCGTGGTATTTGTCGGTGTTCTCCGGATCCCGGACGGCGAGCACCATGTGGAAGTCGGTGATGCCGAGGGCCTGGTAGTACATCTCGTGCATCCGCATGACCTCGAGGAACTGCTCCTCGGCCTGCTCGTCGGTGCAATAGATGTGCGCGTCGTTCTGGGTGAACCCGCGGGTCCGCATCAGGCCCTGGAGTTGCCCGGACTTCTCGAAGCGATAGACGGTGCCGTATTCGCCGACCTTGTAGGGCAGGTCGCGATAGGACTTCGGTCGCGCCCGGTAGACCATGTGGTGATGCGGGCAGTTCATCGGCCGCAGATAGTAGGTCTCGTCCTCGATCGAAATTGGGGCGTACATATCGTCGGCGTAGTAGGGCAGGTGGCCGGAGAGGAAGTAGAGGTCCTCCTTGGCCAACTGCGGGGTCACGACCCGCTTGTAGCCCAGTGACCGCTCGGTCTCGCGCGCCCACTTCTCCAACTCGTCGCGCACGATGGTGCCATTGGGCAGCCACAGCGGCAGTCCCTTGCCGATGTGCTCATCGAAGGTGAACAGGTCGAGCTGCTCGCCGAGCTTGCGGTGGTCGCGCTTGAGGCGCTCCTCCCGTTCGGTCAGATAGGTCTTGAGCGCCTTGCGGTCGAGGAAGGAGGTCCCGTAAATCCGTTGCAGCTGAGGGCGCTTCTCATCGCCTCGCCAGTAGGCCGCCGCTGCGTGGGTCAAGGTGAAGACGCCCAGGTATTTGGTGTCGAGCACGTGCGGACCGCGGCACAGGTCGGTCCACTGGCGCTCGCCGGCATACGAGAGGTTGTCGTAGTAGGAGAGCGCGTCATCGCCATAGGGGTCGCCCTCGAAGCGCCAGGGCACGGGATGGGTCGCGATGAGTTCCTGCTTCAGCGGCTCCTCGGTGGCCTCCGCCTCGGCGGCGCCGACGCTGGCCAACACGCGACGGCGGAAGAGCTGACCCTCGCCGACGATGCGGCGCATCTCCTCCTCCAGGACCGCCAGGTCGTCCGGGGTGAAGTTGTGATCGGTGAGGAAGTCGTAATAGAAACCCTCGGCAGTCGGCGGGCCGATGCCTAGGCGCGCGCTGGGGAAGAGGTTCTGCACCGCCTGCGCCATGATGTGGGTCGTCGAGTGACGGATGATCGCCAGGCCGGCCGCCGAATTGCGCTGGATCAGCTCGGCCTCGGTGTCGGTCTCGGGGATCCAGGTCAGGTCGCGCTCGACGCCGTCATCGGTCTTGACCGCGATGACGCCGGTGGGGCCGTTGAGCAGGATGTTTTGCTCGGTCAGCGTGTCGACGACGGACGTGGCGGCGGGCAGGAGCAAGCGACGGTTTGCCGCGTCCGACATGACCGGCACCCCTTTCGATGGGTTGGCGAGAACGCTCAATCTTAAGGTTGGCTCCGGCACATCGAGACGCGGCATCTGGCCTGGTGGATCATTTCGGCGGGTGTTCATCACTCCCCGACGGGCCAGTGCTGGATGTCGACGCCGGGCATGGGGAAGTCTTTGGGGCTACCCGTGGCCGGGGGTGCGCCGGCGAGATGAGCCGCGGCGGCGATCAGGCAATCGGCTTGCCAGAGGGTCTTGCCCAGCGCCGCGTAGGTGCGGCGCCACGTGCCAGCGATCCACGCCGCTTCCGCGGTAATGGGCATGACGATCAGGCCGGAGGCCAGCTGCTGTGCGGCCACCTCCTCGGGTGGCCGCAAACCACGGACGATCTCCTCGATGTTGATGGCCGTCGTGGCGGCGCGCACGCCACGTTCGGCAAGTGCGGTGACGCGTTCTGCGGCTGGCCGCCCACGCAGATGGTCGATGAGCACCGTCGTGTCGAGAAAGAGCAGCACCGATCAGCCCGCCCGGCGCGCATCCGCGTGCCGGCCGGCCCGCACCCACGCGGCTGGGTCGTCATCCCACTCGTGGGGGCCACTGTCGCGAAGGACGCCCGCAGACGACCGCAACGCCTCGCCGCGCCGCGCATCGTCGAGAGCCTTGATGACCGCACGCCGAACGAAGGCCGATCGCTCGCGTGGACCGGCAAGCCGGTCGACCTCGGCGACGAGGTCGTCGTTGAGCTCTATGTGCATTCTCATGTGTAAACGCTAGCCCGAACAATTTTACCCACGGGGGAATTTGTCACTGACCGAGCGGCGGCAGGTCGCGCTCGAAGAGCCAGGGCCGCAGCTCCGGGACTGGCCGGCCGAGATAGGCCTCGATATGCGCCAGAAAGGCCTCGGTCGACACATTGCCGCCCGAGCGGGCGGCGACCCAGGTGCGCAGGATGGCGAAGAAGCTGGCATCGCCCACGGCCTGCCGGAGCGTGTGCACGGTGAGGGCGCCGCGCTTGTAGACCCAGTCGTCGAACATCGCCCGCAGCCCCGGATCGGTGAGCGTATGCCCGCGCGGCGGCAGCGCGAGACGGCTGTAGTGGTCCGCCGCGTGCTCGCTCGCAGGCGGGCCGCCGGCGGCCTCCGACCACAGCCACTCGGCGTAACACGCGAAGCCCTCGTGCAGCCAGATGTCGCGCCAGTCGGCGGCCGTCAGGGCGTTGCCGAACCATTGGTGAGCGAGTTCGTGCGCGACCAGTCGTTCGTTCTCCCAGGCCGGGGCCGCGTGGTTGCGCCCAAAACTGGAGAGCGCCTGCGCCTCCAAGGGGATCTCCAGCGGGTCGTCGGTCACGACCGCGGTGTAGGTAGCGAATGGGTAGGGCCCGAAGCGGGAGATGAACGCGGCGACCATCTCCCCCTGCCGGGCGAAAGCCGACCCGGCCCCCACATCCAGCCCAGCCGGCGCGACGATCGCGACGGGGACGGGCGCTGGGACGGGGCGAACGGCATACTGGCCGATCTGCACGGTGGCGAGATAGGTCGCGGTGGGCTCGTCGTGGGCATACGTCCACGCGGTGCGCCCCGAGCGCGTATGCCGTTTCTTCAGCACCCCGCCCGCGGCGACGTGGTAGCCGGCCTCGGTCGTGACGGTGATCGCGAAGGGGGCCTTGTTGCTCGGCCGGTCGTTGCACGGAAACCAGGATGGCGCGCCGTGCGGCTGGGAGCCGACGAGGACGCCATCGGTGAGTTCCTCCCAGCCGGCGCGTCCGTGCGCGCCGGGCATCGGGCGGGGCTTGCCGGCATACGCCACGTCGATCTCGAAGCGGGCGCCGTGCTGCTGGCTGGTGCGGACGATCAGCCGACTGCCGCGCTGGGCGAATTTGACCGGCCTGCCGCCGACCCGGACGCGCGAGACGTGGAGGTTGTAGAGGTCGAGGGCGATCTCGTTCAGGTCGGTCAGGGCCTCGGCGGTGATGACCGCCGTGCCGACGAGGTGATTGGTCGCGACCTTGTAGTCGAGGGTCAGGCCGTAGTGCCGGGCTGCGAAGCGGACGTCGCCGTGGGTGGGCAGATAGCTGTCCGGGGCGGGCAGGGGCGGGTGGGGCACGAGGGGATTTTCGCTCATGGGTCGCGGTGATCAGTGCCCGGGGCGCGTGGGGATGTCGGGCTCGGCCAAGATCGCGGCGAGTTCGCCGATGTGGTCGTGCTCCTGGCTCCAGGGGCTGATCGGGTTGCCGATCCACCGCGACTTGTCCGGCACTGACTCCCCGCGCATCACCAGCGAGGCCGGCCCGATGGTCGCGTGCCGTCCCAGGGTGGCGGCCGGCAGGACGACGCTATTTGGGCCGAGGGTCGAGCCGGCGCGCAGGGTGACGGTGTCGAGGCTGAGCACCCGGTCGTGAAAGAGGTGCGTCTGCACCACGCAGCCCTGCCCGACCGTCGCGCCATCGCGCAGGTCGATCAGATCGGGCTCGGGCAGCCAGTAGGTCTCGCACCACACGCCGGCGCCGACCCGGGCTCCGAGGGTGCGCAACCAGAGGTTGAGCACCGGCGTGCCGGTCGTCGCCCTGGCGAACCAGGGCGCGGCAATCACCTCGGTGAAGGTGTCGGCGAGTTCATTGCGCCAGACGAAAGAACTCCACAGCGGGTGATCCCCGGGCCGGACCTTGCCCACGAGCAGCCATTTGGCAGCGGTTGTCAGGGCGGCGGCGATTGCGCCGACGGTCATGAGAACCACGCCTGAGAGGGCAGCGGCGAGTGGCCAGCCCTTGCCCGTCAGCGCCCAGAGCGCGGCGACCGTCACCAGGGCGAGGGCCACGGCGAGGCATTGCGGGATGAAACGGCAAGCCTCTACCAGGGCGCGCGCCACCCGCAGGTGGGTCGGCGGGTGGAAGGTGCGCTGCTGGTCGACCTCGCCCGGGGCGCGGCGCAGTTGCTCCGGTGGTGAGCCGACCCAGGACGTGCCGGCCTTCGCCTCGCGCTTGCGGGGGGCGGCGGACAGGACGGCGACCAGGCCGGCCTTGGGCACCTTGCGGCCGGGGGCAGCCATGCCGGAGTTGCCGACGAAGGCGTGCTTGCCGACCTTGACCTCGTCCACCCGTAGCCAACCGCCGCCGAGTTCATAGCCGCCGATGAGGGTGTCGTCGGCGAGGAAGGCGCCTTGACCGACGGTCGTCAGCTTGGGAATGAGCAGCACCGTGGACGCCTCGACGTCCGGGCCGAGCCGGGCGCCGAGGGCCCGCAGCCAGGAGGGTGTCAGTGCGCTGGAGTACAACGGGAACAACCAGGTCCGTGCCTCGTCGAGGAGGCGGATCGTCGACCAGGCCTGCCAGGCCTGGCGGCCCTGCACGGGATGGGTGCCCGGGGTCAGCCCCCAGCCCAGCAGCCGCACGAGAAGGAGGATCATCAACGCCAGAGTGACAAATCCCGTCAGCGTCCCGACCGGCAGCCACCACGCCGCCGCGGCGAGGGCAGCCCCCGCC
>NZ_DAOQZV010000144.1:0-7989 GCF_035343835.1 Nostocoides sp.
CCCGGGCCGAGATCGAAGCCCTGGTGCTGCGCGCGCTCGGGGAGCGCCTCGCGCCGCAGATCACCACGAGCGCGGCCGACGTGGCCGCGGGGCGGATGGATCCGCATACGGCAGCGCACGCGATTGCCGAGGCCATCCTGGCGCGCCGCCCCTGACCTGGAGAATGGCAGCGTTCTGCCACGCTTGCGGGGCTCGGCCAGCGTTGCATCGGTATAGCGATGCAAGGGCCGCCAACCCCTGCAAGGGGAGCCAAACACTGCCATTCTCGCAAGGCGCCGGGGTCCGGCCACGGCCCGTCCGGCCTGACCCCGCCTACCACCAGCCCTGGCGGTGGGCCCAGCGCAACAACCAGGTCGAGAGCGCGATCATCACGACCAGCAGGACGGCGAGCAACCCCCAATGGGTGTCGGCGTTGACGATGACATTCATCCCCATCACCGACGAGATCGCGGTCACCGGCAAGGTCACGGCCGCGATGACCGCCAACCGCTCGGCCGCGATCGTCATCCGGGTGTCGGTGCGCGCGCGATAGAAGTCGGTCACCCCGTGCAGGAACTCCATCTGCGCCCGGGTGATCCGCTCCAGCCGCAGATATTGATCACGCAGATCGGCGATCCGGCGCACGTCGGCCTTGGGCGCATCCACCATCAGCCGCCCCACCCGGGCGAACACTTCCGCGCTCTGCGTGGCCATCGTCTGGACGGTCAGGAGCGCGTGCCGCGCGGTGAACAACTCGTCGAGGAACTGCTGGGGGTGATCGTCGTCGGCCTGGGCCATCACCCGCTGTTCCAGTTGACCGATCTCGCCCGCGACGGTGTTGACGATGCGCTCCTCGGCATTGGTCAGCGCGGAGGTCACGGCATACGCCAAGGCGATCGGGCCTTCGGGGGTCAGGCGTCCGGCCAGGAGGCGGGCCGCGATCTCGCGCGTCTCGGTGGTCATGGCGGCCAACTCGACGGCGGGATTGCGCGGCCCGTGCGTGGTGATCAGGTAGTGCTTCCCGACGATCTGGTCGATCTCCAGATAGTGCACGTGGCCGGCCGCGCCGGGCAATGGCCGGTGCAGCGCGAGATAGACGTAGCCGGGGTAGTAGTGCAGCCGGGCGACGTGATTGCGCTCATAGCAATCGTCGATGACTCGTGGATGGAGGCCGAAGGCGTCGGCGAGCATCGCCCGGTCGTCGTCGTCCGGCTCGGGTACGTCGACCCACACGAAACCGTCGTCGCGCGCGAGCAGAGCAGCCAGTTCGTCGCGGTTCGCCGCCCGCGCGGCGCCCTGTTTGGGCACCCAGATGACGTCATAGGTCGCCACGTCAACAAACCCTATTGCCCACGGGCGGCACCCCTGCCGCCTCCGTGACGATTTTGTTATCTCCCGCGGCATCCGTCATCGTGGAGTTCATCCAGTGGTCGTCCCGGCGACCGGTGACGTCCGTGCGACGCCCGCCTCCGCGGACGAACGAGCAGAAAGTTGACCCCCCACGTGGCCCTCCTCAAGCGGCTGGCCGGCGCCTTGCTGGTCCTGATCGGCCTGGTCCCGCTCGCCTTCGGCACGTATGCCGCCGCGCGCCTCGGCACCTCAGGCTCGGCGACCTTTGTGGTCAAGGGCGTCGGGACGTCACCCGTACTGCTCACGCCCGACGTGCTCAACCGCACCGACCTGCCGGTCGAGATCGCGCTGACGCCCCGGAGCGGCGCGTCGGCGCTCGTCGTGATCGGCACACCGTCGGACACGCAAGCAGCCCTGGGCACGGCCGGGCACACACGCGTCACCGGTGTCGATGTCCGGGCCGGGCAGGCGACGACGGCCGATACCGCGGGCAGGACAGTCGAGCCGCTGGGTGAGCTGACGTTGTGGCGCAAGACCGAGCAGGTCACCGCGCCGGCGACCGTCACCATCACCCAGGCCACCGCCCCGGAGTCGGTCCTGATCGCCCCCGCGGGTGCCGGCCTGGCGTCGATGGCCCTGACCTGGGCCAATCCCACGTGGTTCTACCAAGCCCTCGTCCTGGCCGGCTCGGGCGGCCTGCTGATGACGGTCGGCTGGCTGCTGGTGCGGCCGGCCCCCAAAGCGAAGGAGCTGGCTCGATGACCAGCATGACGACTCCTCCCGGCGTGACCCATGCGCCGGCCCGACGGCTCACCGCAACCCGGCGGGCGGCCCTCGGCCTGGCGCTGGGCGCCACCGTGCTCACCTCGGCGTGCGGTCTGCCCGATCACGTAGTCGGCCTGCACGACGCGCCGACCGAGACCGTGTCAGGGGCGCCCTTCGGGGAGGCGACGGCGCAGGAGATCACCTCGGCGACCCTGACCGAAGCCGACCGGCTGCTGGCCAGTGACGCCTCCGAGAAGCAGCTGACGGCGATCATGACAGGGCCCGCCCTGCGCCTGGCTCAGGTGGCGCCGCGCTTCCGCACGGGCGACCCGGGCGCGCTGCAGGCCCCTAGCGCGCCGACCATCCTGGCCATCTCCACCGGTCGCGCCTGGCCACGCACGATTCTGGCGACCACCCAGAGCGACGGGGTCCAGCGGGTTCACGTGCTCACCTCGGCCTCACCCACAGCGCCCTTCAAGCTCTGGCTCACCGCGGATCTGTTGGCCGGTGCCAGCATCCCGGCCCTGCCTCCGCTCGGCGACGGCACGACGCTGGTCGGCAAGGATCACGGCCTGGTGGCCTCGCCCACCCAGGTGTTGACTCTCTACGGTCAGCTGCTGAACTCCCCGACCACCAAGGCATCCAGCGCAGTCGTCTCGGCCCGCGACGCCTTCGCCAGCGCGATCAAGACCAGCTCCGCCCAACAGACCAAGGCCCTGGGCAAGCTCGGCACCTTCAAACGGACCAATGCCCCGATCGCTGGCAGCATCCTCGCCTTCCGTCTCGCCGACGGCAGCGCGCTCGCCTTCGCCCAGCTCACCCGCACCGACACCATCAAGCCCACGAGCAAGGCCAAACGTCTCGATCTGCCGAAGGACCTGGCCACCTTGGCCAAGCGCAAATCTGTCACCGATGCCCTGCGCCTGACCACGATCGAGACCCTGATCGCCGTCATCCCGGTCGAGAAGAAGGCCACCGTGATCGGAGCCGCGGAGCAGCTCGCTGGCCTCAGCGCGAAATAGCAGACGACCAGCGTCTGAGTCCCACCCGGCCCGAGGGACCTCGCCTACCTGAGAGAATCGCCCGTATGACGCAGCCTTCCGTTCCCACGGGCGCCACACGTGGCGCTGTCGACCTCACCGGACTCCAGCACGATGCCGCTCCGGCTTCCGGCGCGGGCGGCCGGGGAGCGGCGGACAACATCCACGTCGTCGGGACCGACGCCAACTTCAACGAGATCGTCGGGCGTTCGGTCCGGGTCCCGAGCCTGCTGGTTCTGGTCTCCAAGCGCCTGCCCGAGTCCGTCGTCTTCCTCGGCACCGTGATCGACATTGCCCGCAGCCTCCAAGGGCGCGTCCAGGTCGTCAGCGTCGACCTCGACGGCAACCCCGGGCTGCTGCAGACCCTGCGCGTCCAGTCCGTCCCGGTGACCATGGGTTTGTTGCAGGGCCAGGCCATCCCGATGTTCGACGGGGTCGCCACCGAGGCCGAGGTCCGCGCGATCGTGGACCAATTCCTCCAGGTCGCGGTGCAGCAGGGCGTCACCGGCCGGGTCGAGGTCGCGGCGCCCGAGACGCCCGAGGAACTCCCCCCGCTCCACCAGGAGGCCTTCGACGCGATCGAGCGGGGCGACTATGCGGGGGCGCGCACGGCATACGGCAAGGCCTTGGCCCAAAATCCCAAGGACCACGAGGCCGAGGTGGGCCTGGCGCAGGTCGGCCTTCTCGAGCGCACCGCGGACGCCGATCTCACGGCGGCCCGTGAGGCAGCGGCCGCCAATCCCGATGATGTCGCGGCGCAGACCCTCGTCGCCGATCTCGATCTGCTCGGTGGGCACGTCGAGGACGCCTTCGGCCGCCTGATCGACCTCGTCAAGCGCACCTCGGGCGATGAGCGGACGGCGGCCCGCGATCATCTCGTGCAGTTGTTCGCCGTCATCGGCAATGCCGACGACCGCGTCAAGAAGGCGCGGACGGCCTTGATGAGCGCACTGTTCTGACGCGGCCGCGAGACATTCGGCGTGCCCATCGCGTCCGGTCACCAAACCAAGGCCGTTTGGGGTTGGATGGGGCCATGTCCGAGCGCATCGAACTCCCCGTTCCTGGCACCGACGCCACCCTCGGGGTGATTCGCCACGGACATTTCGGCCGGCCCATGCTGGTCTTTCCCTCCGAAGCCGGGCGCGCCGAGGACTTCGCCAACAACGGCATGCTCGATGCGATCCGCGGCCTTGTCGATGCCGGCCGGGTCACCCTCTTCTGCGTCGACTCCATCGACGGGTGGACGTGGTCGGCCAACGACCAGCCCACCGAGGAGCGCGCCCGCCGGCACCGGGTCTACCACGGCTGGCTCGAGCAGTCCGTGCTGCCGCATATCGCCCACGAGATGGGCGGATGGCAGACCGAGATCATCACCTGCGGAGCGTCGATGGGCGCCTACCACGCCGCCCACTTCACGCTGCAGCGGGCCGACGTGGCCCCCCTTGCCATCGGGATGTCCGGCAGCTACGACCCGACCACATGGCGTGGCTGGGGCGACATCGGCGACGCTACCTACTTCGCCAACCCGATGGCGTATGTCCGCGGTGCCGACGGCGACCACCTGAACTGGCTGCGCTCGCGCGCGAGCCTGCTGCTCGTCGTCGGCCAGGGCCCCTTCGAGTGGGAACCCACGAAGTCCTACCCCTCGACCCTCGCCTTTGCCGATGTGCTGCGCGAGAAGGGCATTCCGCACCAACTCGATGTCTGGGGCTACGACAGCGCCCACGACTGGCCGTGGTGGCAGCGCCAACTCGCGCATCACCTGCCCCGCTTCGTCTGATCCACCGTCCGCGCAAGTCCACCGCCAAAGGAGTCACCTGATGTCGACGACGCAACGCGACCACCTCATCGGCCTGCTGCTCGGGGCCGAGGAGGACTGGCCCACCGCCTTCGAGGCGCTGGCCCGCAAGCTTGGGGTCCTGCATACGGCCGATGGGGCACAACACCGGATCGAGACCGAACGGGTGACCATCGAGCCGTTCAATCTGCGCGACAAGCCCCGGCAGGACCTGTGCATCGACCGGCTCGCCTATTGGTATTACCACCCGCGCGAGTGGCTGAAGAAGGCCGCGCTGATGGACGACGTCTACCTGCTCAACAGCCCCTTCACCTTCCAGTCGATGGAGAAGCATTCGGCCTATTGCGCGATGCTACGGCTGGGTCTGAACGTGCCCAATACGGTGCTCGTGCCCTACAAGCATCCGGTCGACAATGCCCGCTGGGCTTACACCTCGGCGAAGTACAACCAGCAGTTCGATCTCGACCAGATCGCCGGCGACATGGGCTATCCGCTGTTCATGAAGCCCTTCGACGGCGGCGGCTGGCGCGGCGTGTCGCGGGTGCGCAATAGCGACGAACTCCACAAGACGTATGACGAGTCCGGCGAGATGCTCATGCACTTGCAGGAATCGATCGACTTCGACGTCTTCGCCCGCGCCCTGACCATCGGGCCGGAGTCGATGGTCATGAAGTTCCGCCCGGACGAGCCGATGCACGATCGCTACGAGGTCTCGCATGATTTCCTGTCGGAAAAGGCGGGCAAGGAGGCGATCGCCATTAGCCAGACGGTCAACGCCTTCTTCCGGTGGGAGTTCAACTCCTGCGAGATGCTCGTCAAGGATGACGTGCTCTACCCGATTGACTATGCCAACGCGTGCCCGGACGTGGCGGTGACGTCGCTGCACTACTACTTCCCGTGGGCGATGAAGTCGCTGCTGAAGTGGTCGGCCTTCTGCGTCGTCACCGATCGGAAGGCCAAGACCCAGGTCGACACCGACCCGTGGTTCGCCGTGGCCGACAATGCCGATCTCGATTACGACGCCAAGATCCTGGCCTATCAGGGGCTCGCGGACCAGCATTTCGACAAGGACCGCTATCTGGAGTTCTGCGCGACAACCCTGCCCAATATCGACGAAATGGTCTATGACTACATCGTCTCGCCCGAGTTCCGCTCGATGCTCACCTCGACGATCCAGCAGACCTATCCCACGCACGAGTGGGAGCGTTTCGAAGGCCACTTCGGCGGCCTGCTGACGATGTGGGCCGATGACAACGCCCAACTCGCCGGCAACGCCTGACCAGAGCTGCAAAACCGGTTACCAGCGGGTAGGTGAGTCGAAGCGGGCGCTATACCGCCCGTTTCGTCACACCTACCCACGAGTATGTGTTGCAGGCTGTCAGCCGGCCAGGGCAGCCGCGAGAACCTCGTCTACGGACGCGTCCCGGTGCTCGAAGCCGGTCGCGAGCAAGCGCTCTGGCACCACCCGCTGGCTGGCCAGGATCTCGCCGGCGAACTCGCCGACCACGAGCCGGAGGGCAAAACCCGGCGCCGGCAGCACGCTCGGGCGGTGCACGAGCCGGCCCAACTCGGCGGCCACTTCGCGTTGACGCGGTGGTTCGACGCCGACCAGGTTGACCGGTCCGGTGATCTCCGGGTGATCGATGAGGTGCATGAGCGCAGCGACCTCGTCACGCAGCGAGATGATCGGCCAGTACTGCTTGCCCGAGCCCAGCGGCCCACCGGCCCCGAGTCGGGTTGCTCGCAGCAGGGGAGCGAGGGCGCCGCCGCGCTGGGTCATCACCAGCCCGGTGCGGGCGAAACTGACGGGCCGGCCGGCCTCGACCAGGGGCGCGGCGGCGTCCTCCCACGCCCGGACGACTTCGGCCAGGAAGCCGACTCCGCGCGGGCTGGATTCGGTCAGCACCTCCTCGCCACGATCGCCATACGCCCCGACGGCGGAGCCGTTGACCAGCGCGATCGGCTCGCCGGACGCCTCGATGGCCGCAACTATCGTGCGTGTCGCCCGCACCCGAGAGGTGAGGATGGCGGCCCTGTGCTCGGTGTTCCACCGCTTGTCGCCGACGCCGGCGCCCGCGAGATTGACGACCGTATGCACGCCCGCCAGCCCCGCGTCGAAGGTCTCCTTCGCGGGGTCCCAGGAGCGTTCGTCGGGTCCGGCGGCCGGGCGCCGGACCAGGGCGATCACCCGATCGCCCCGATCCCGCAGGGCCTGCGTGAGCGCTGTCCCGATCAGGCCACTGGCGCCCGAGATCCCGACCGTGAGCACGGCGAGCCGCCCGAACCCTACAGGCCGAGGGAGGCCTCGAAGCGGCCCTCCTCGAGCCGCTCCTTGACCGTGCCCAGGAAGCGGGCCGCGTCGGCGCCGTCGACGACGCGGTGGTCGTAGGAGAGCGCGAGATACATCATCGAGCGGATCGCGATGGTCTCGGCGCCGTCCTCGTCCTTGACGACGACCGGGCGGCGCACGATGGCCCCGGTGCCGAGCATCGCCACTTGCGGCTGGTTGAGGATCGGGGTGTCGAAGAGCGCGCCCCGGCTGCCGGTGTTGGTGATCGTGAAGGTTCCGCCCGAGAGCTCGTCCGGGGTGATCTTGTTGTCCCGCGTGCGCGCCGCGATGTCGGCGATCGCGCGGGCCAACCCGGCGATATTGAGGTCGCCGGCGTTCTTAACGACCGGGACGATCAGACCCTTGGGGGTGTCGACCGCGATCGCGAGGTTCTCGCTGCCGTGGTAGACGATGTCGTCGCCCTCGACGCTGGCGTTGATATTCGGGTGCGCCTTGAGCGCCTCCACACTGGATAGCGCAATGAAGGGCAGGAAGGATAGTTTGGTCCCTTCGCGCTTCTCGAACTCGCCCTTGGCCCGGTCGCGCAACCGCGCGACTTTGCTCATGTCGACCTCGACGACCGTGGTCAGCTGGGCCGAGACTTGCAGCGACTCCACCATCCGCTGGGCGATGATCTTGCGCAGGCGGGTCATCTTCTCGCGTGTGCCGCGCTTGGTGGTGTCGGCCGCCGCGATGGTCGCGGCCGCCGGTGCGCTCGGCGCGGCGGG
>NZ_DAOQZV010000145.1:0-7985 GCF_035343835.1 Nostocoides sp.
CGCGCCTCCTGGGCGGGCGAGGTGCAGGCCGCGAGCGCCACGGCGGCCGCGACGATGACCGTATGCCGTGCCCTCACGCCCGCACCTCGGTCACCGGCATCGAGGAATCCGCCGGCAGGGAGAGTCGGGAAGGTTCGCGACCGCGCATCACGAACTGCGCGCCGAGTGCGGCCACCATTGCGCCGTTGTCGGTGCACAGCCCGGGACGCGGCACCCGCAACCGGATGCCCGCGGCATCCGCGCGCTCCTGGGCCAGGGCGCGCAGGCGGGAGTTCGCCGCCACGCCGCCGCCGATCTGCATGTCCTGGACGCCGTGCTCGACGCAGGCGCGAATCGCCTTGCGGGTCAGGACATCGACGACGGCTTCCTGGAAGGACGCCGCGACCTCGGCGACGGGGACGGTGCGTCCGGCGCGGCGTTCGGTCTCGACCCAGCGGGCGACCGCGGTCTTGAGGCCGGAGAAGGAGAAGTCGAAGCGGTGCCGTTCGAGATCGCGGCCGGTTGTCAGACCGCGGGGGAAGTCGATGGTGATCTCACCGTCGCGGGCGGCCCGATCGATGTGTGGTCCGCCGGGGAAGGGCAGGCCGAGCACGCGCGCGACCTTGTCGAAGGCCTCGCCCGCGGCATCGTCGATTGTCGCCCCGAGCGGTTGCACATCGCCGGTGACGTCGGGGACCAACAACAACGAGGAGTGCCCACCCGACACGAGCATCGCGAGCACCGGCTCCGGCAGCGGCCCGTGCTCGACGATGTCGACGGCAACATGCGCGGCGAGGTGGTTGACGCCATAGATCGGCTTGCCGAGCGCCAGGGCGAGAGCCTTGGCGGAGGCCACCCCGACCATCAGGGCGCCGGCAAGGCCCGGGCCCGCGGTGACGGCGATCGCGTCGAGGTCCTCGAGGCGGACACCCGCTCCCGCACAGGCCCGCTCGATGGTCGGCACCATCGCTTCGAGGTGGGCCCGGCTGGCAACCTCGGGGACGACTCCACCAAATCGGGCGTGCTCATCGACACTGCTCGCGATGGCGTCGACGAGGAGAGTCTCACCCCGGACGATGCCGACGCCGGTCTCGTCGCAGGAGGTCTCGATGCCGAGCACCAGTGGTTCGTCGCTCATCGGTCCTCCTTGTCCGTGGTCACCGAATCACCTTGGGGGAAAAGGAGTTTGCGCATCACCAAGGCATCGACGTCGCCGGGCTGGTAGTAGCGCCGGCGGGTCTGGATCGTCTCGAAGCCGGCGCCGCGGTAGAGCCCGATGGCGGCGATGTTGTCGGCTCGGACCTCCAGGAGGACAGCGTCGGCGCCCTCGCGGACGGCCCGGCCGATCAACTCCCCCAACAGGATGCGCCCGATGCCACGGCCACCGACCCTGGGCGAGACGCCGATGGTCATGACGTCCGCGGTGTCACCACCGTGATCGATCCCGGCATAGCCGACCACCGAATCAGCCACGCGCGCAACGACATACTCCCGCCGAGGGCGTGCGGCGAGTTCGGCCCACCAGGTCGCGAGCGACCACCCGTCAGCCGGGAAGAGCAGGCGTTCGAGCGCGTCGACGTCGTCGAGGTCGGTCCAGGACATCGGCCGCACGTCCACAGCGGCCTCGGGGATCACGGCGTGCCGCCATCGGCGAGTGCGGGCCTCGGAGTGCCCGGCTCGTGCGCGTCGGGGCGGCGCAGATAGAGCGGAGTGGGCGGGATCGGGTCGCCCGCCAGCAGGTGACGGATCGCCACCGCACCCAGGGTCGCCGCCGAGACGTCAAGCGGGAGAGCGGCATTCGGGAGCAGCTCGGGGTAGAGAACTGCGCCTCGCCCGATGGCCGGCAGCGCGCGGACCTCGGCTGGCAGTTCCGCGGGCCGGCCGACGGACGGCTCGCTGCGACGGACGGCGGAGCCGGCGGACACGGCATACCGGGCCCAGTAGACCTCCTTGCGCCGCGCGTCCGTGGCAACGACGACATCGGCGGGCTCGGGGTAGGCATCGGCATACGCCTGGGCGAGCGCATCGAGCGAGCAGACGCCGTGCACGGGGATGCCCAGGGCATAGCCCATGGTCACCGCGGTCACGATACCCACGCGCAGGCCAGTGAACGGCCCGGGGCCGACGCCGACGGCGATGTGCGTCAGGTCGCGCGCCTCGATCCGACTGCGCTGCAGGACATCGGCAACGGCGGGCGCCAACGCTTCGGTATGCCGGCGTGCGTCGATCACGGCCACTTCGGCGAGGGTCGTGCTCTGGTCGCACACGGCGGCGGTGATTGCGGACGTCGCGGTGTCGATGGCGAGGAGGCGCACGATCAACCGCCGATCTCATCGCCGGCGCAGTCCGCGACCAGCGCCGTGAGCGCCTGCCGCAGGGCTGGCGACGTCCAGCGGTCCCCGACGCTCCTCAGCCTCAGGGTGCGGACCTCGGTGTCCGGGTCGGCGCTCAGGTGGAGCGCGAGGTGGCTGTCGGCGAGGTCCTCGGCCAGGCCCTCCCCCCACTCCACGACCGTCACGCAATCGGCGATGTCGGCGTCGAGGTCGAGATCGTCGAGTTCCACGGTGGAGCCGAGGCGATAGGCATCGACGTGGACGAGCGCGGGTCCCTCGCCGAGTGCCGGGTGGAGACGCGCGATGACGAAGGTCGGTGAGGTCACCGCGCCCCGGACGTTCAGGCCCGCGCCGATGCCCTGAGTGAGGGTGGTCTTGCCGGCCCCGAGATCGCCGGTGAGGATGATCAGGTCGCCGGCGCGCAGGAGCACCGCGAGGGCCCGGCCGAGGCCGGTGACGTCCTCGGGGCGGGGCAAGGTGACGGTGCCGGTGGTCATCGCGCCGCTGCCCTGGCCCGGGACGCACGGGGGGTCCTGCTGCCGCGAGCCTTGGCCACCGCACGGCGCCGAGCGATATCGGTGACCTTGCGTTTGCGTTGACCCGTGACGGCCGGATGGCCGACCAGCGCCCGATCGATCAGCGCGAGCAGGTTGGCGTTGACGAGTGCCGGGTGCTCGAGCATGACCAGGTGACCGGCATCGGTGATGACGACGTGCTCGCATCCCGGGAGCGCATCGACGATCGCCTGACTATGCTCGGGCGGGGTGAGCCGGTCCTCCTCCCCATTGATCACCAGGGTGTCGATGCCGGCGAAGGCGGCCAGGGCGGCCTGCTTGTCGTGGCTCTCCAGCGTCGGCAGGAAGGCGGCAACGACGGTGAGGTCGGTGCCGAGCAGCATGTCCGCGGCATACCGGACAGTCTCCTGCGAGACCGGCGAACCGAAGGAGAAGCGATCGACAAGCGCCGACTCGAGGTCTCGGCCGAGGATCCGGGCACGCCGCCAAACTCCCTGCCGGGCAGCAATATTCGCGAGCACACCGGGACCGTTGCGAAGGACGGCAGCACCGAGATGCCGGCCGAAACCGGTGGTGATCAGCCCGTCGCCACCGGCCGTCGTGGCCAAGAACGCCGCCGCGATCACGCGCTCGTGGATCACCATCGGGTGCTGATCGGCCAGCGCCATCACGGTCATCCCGCCCATCGAATGTCCCACGAGCACGAGCGGGGCAGTCGGGGTGGTGGCGGCGATGACGGCGTGCAGGTCTCGGCCGAGTTGATCGATGGTGTCGTTCGCGATATCCCCGTGGGCGGACTGTCCGTGCCCGCGCTGGTCGTAACACACCACGCGGTAGCCGGCCTCGACCAGGGCACGGCGTTGGTGGATCCAGCAGCCCAGGGCCAGACAGTAGCCGTGGGCGAAGACCACCGTCGGCCCGGTCTCGCTGCCCACCGGCTCGTCGACCTCGACGTGCAGGCTCAGCCCGTCATCCGTAGTCACGGCGAGGATCGCGTCGGGGATCCAGTCAAAGGGGTGCGCGGCGCCGACCTCGGCGCCGTCGATCCCGTCGAGGCGCTGGCGCTGCAACGTGGCGCGGCGAGCCATCGCCCCGCCCGCGCTGACCGCCCCGGCGGCAACAGCGAGCCCTAGGCCCGCGGCTGTCAGGCCGCGGCTTCGGCTCATCGGCCCTCTCCGACATAGACACGCGGCAGCCGCGAGCTGACACGGGTGACGATCTCGTAGCTGATCGTGCCGGTGGCCGTGGCCCAATCCTGCGCCGTGGGCTCGCCGTCCTCGCCACGGCCGAAGAGCACGACCGGGTCGCCCGGTGCCACGTCGGCGTCGGGACCGAGGTCGAGAACGACCTGGTCCATGCAGACGCGGCCGGCGATCGTCTGCCGCACCCCGCGGTGCAGCATCGGTCCGGCATTGGAGGCGTTGCGCGGCAGGCCGTCGGCATAGCCGAGCGGGACCAGCGCGAGCCGGGTCGCCCGGTCGGTGACGTAGGTATGGCCGTAGCTGACGCCCTGGCCGGCGGGCACGTCCTTGACGAGCGCGACATGCGAGATCAGGCGCATCGCCTCCCGCAGCCCGTAGTCGGCGGGCGTGCCGAGATCGGGGATCGGCGAGAGCCCGTAGACCGCCAGACCGGGGCGGACCATGTCATAGGCGGCCGACGGATTGGTCAGTGTGGCAGCGGAATTCGCCAGGTGACGCACCTGGGGACGGATGCCGGTGCGCTCGAGTTCGGCGACGGCGGCTTCGAAGGTCTGCTGCTGGGAGCGGACGGTCGGGTGGTCGGGAGCATCGGCATACGCGAAGTGGGATAAGACGCCGACGACCTCCACGGCGCCCTCGGCCGCGGCGCGGGCGGTGGCGGCGACAAGGGCGGTCCAGTCGCTGCCATACGCCCCATTGCGCGCGAGCCCGGTGTCGACCTTGAGGTGGATGCGCGCGGTCTTGCCCTGCCGGGTGGTGGCCCGGAGCAGCTCGTCGAGCGCGGCGACCGAGGAGATGCCGAGGTCGATGTCGGCCAGCACGGCCGAGCCGAGGTCGGCGCCGGGGACATAGAGCCACGTGAGCATCGGGGCGGTGACGCCCGCGGCGCGGACGGCGACAGCCTCGGAGAGCTGCGCAACGCCGAGCCAGTCCGCCCCGCCGGCGAGGGCGGCCCGCGCGGACGGGACGGCACCGTGCCCGTAGCCGTCGGCCTTGACCACGGCCATCAGGGCCGCGTCGCCGGCACGCTCCTTCAAGGAGGCGACATTGGCCCGGATGGCACCGAGGTCGATCTCGGCGTAGCCGGACGCACCCGGCAGCGGGTCGGGTGCGGATTCGGGGTCTGAGGAGAGAGCCATAAGGCGGCCCAGTCTAGTTTCCCGGGGCGCTCCCAAGGACGAGTCCGGGCGTGGTGCGGGTCAGAATGCCCGGTGGACGCGACCACTCGGGAGTTCGTCGAGGGCCTGCTGGGGGCGGCGGTGGCCAATGCGCGGTCGTTGACGGGCGGGGATATCTCCGACACCGTGCTGGCGACGCTCGCCGACGGCCGGCCTGTGGTGGTCAAAAGCGTGCCCGGAGCGGGGTCAGCCGCTCGCGCCGGGGTGGCGCGAGCGGCTGCCGATTCACCAACTCTTCCCGCTGCTCGTGCACGCCGTGATGTTCGGCGGCTCGTATGGCCGACCGGCCGCGGCGGGGGACGCTGGGCTCGCGTGAGCGTCAGTCGTGGCGGACGAGGTCCGTGGCGCGCAGGTTGCGCTCGACGGCCAGGGTCATCCGGACGGCCATGGCACGGGCGGTCGCGGCCTTGGTGGAGCGACCGGTGACGGCGACGATCATGTCGCCGACGCGGACGGCGCCGGTCACGGCGTACTTCGTGCCGACCTTGCCGGAGGTGGAGAGCCAGTAGCGCTGCGGGTTCTTGCCCGTCCAGGTCAGCCGGGTCTGCGGGTTGTACCAGTTGCACTTGAGCTTGTCGGCAACGAAGCGGTTGAAGGCCTGCTTGCCATCGGACCAGCCCGAGACGTTGATTTCGGCGTCGTTCTTGTAGAGCGACTCGGCGTCGGTGGTGTAGTCCTCGACGAACATCCAGGTGCGGCCCGCGATGGTCTCCATGCCGGCCCGGCCGGGCTCCTGGCACCAATGCTCGCCAGTGGGCGCGACCCACGGGTAGTTGCCGAAGTCGGCGAAGAGCGTGACATTCCCGGCCAGCTGCTTGCCCTTCGGCGCGACATCCGGGATGTCCCAGGCAGGTTCGGGCCAATCCGAGGCAGACGCCGATGTCGGGGCGGAGCTCGACGTGCGGCCGGCGGTCGTCGGGGCGGCGATACCTGGAGTGGCGGCGAGCCCGGTGACGGTGCCGGCGGCCAGAGCGGTGATGACAACACGACGGGCAAATGGGTTGTGCGACATGACGTTCCCCTTGCGTTGGTGGGCGGGTTGCTACGGTGCAGCCCTCATCACTCCAGACGCATCGACCCCGGCAGTGGTTGTGCCGGGATCGGACTATTCTTGATGCGATCTGCGTGTGACCCGCCGCCGAAGGGCTGCGGCCACGGTCGCCGCGAGGCTCAGTGTCGCTGGGTGCCGGAGGCCATCGCCTCGAGCCGGGCGATGCGCTCGGCCATCGGGGGGTGCGTGGCGAAGAAGCGGGAGACGTCCTGCGCCCGGAAGGGGTTCGCGATCATCATGTGCGAGTTGTTGACCAACTGCGGGGTCGGCGCCAGCGGGGCGCGGCGCGTGCCGGTCTCGAGCTTTTGCAGGGCGGACGCGAGCGCGAGGGGGTCACCGGTCAGCTTCGCGCCGTCCTCGTCCGCGTCATACTCGCGGGTGCGGCTGATCGCCATCTGGATCACCATCGCGGCGAAGGGCGCGAGCAGCGACATCCCGATCAGCGCGAGCGGGTTGGGGCGGTCCTCGTCATTGCCGCCGCCGAAAAAGAGCGCCATCTGCGCGACCGAGGTGATCACGCCGGCGAGGGCGCCCGCGATCGAACCGGTGAGGATGTCGCGGTTGTAGACGTGCATCAACTCGTGGCCGAGGACACCACGCAACTCGCGCTCGTCGAGCAAGCCGAGGATGCCTTCGGTGCAGCAGACGGCGGCGTGGTTGGGGTTGCGCCCGGTGGCGAAGGCGTTGGGCGCCTGGGTGGGGCTGACATACAGCGCGGGCATGGGTTTGCCTGCGGCCGTGGAGAGTTCGCGCACGATGCGATACATCGCGGGCGCCTGGGCCTCGCTCACCGGGTAGGCGCGCATGGCGCGGATGGCGAGCTTGTCGGAGTTCCAGTAGGAGTAGAAGGTGGTCGCCAGGCCGATGAGGGCGAAGATGTAGATGTACCTGCCGCCGCCGATGATCGAGCCCAAGCCGAGAAGCAGGACCCAGATGAGGCCGAAGAGCCCGGCGGTCTTCAGCCCGTTGAAGTGGTTGTGCATGCCCCGTCCAACGCCGTTTCGGTCACTTTTCGTTCCCGAAACGTACCGCCTTCCGCGCCGGAGCTGAGCGTGACGAGGCCGCGGTGTGGCGATTGCCCGCACGGCGACCGGATTGCACCCGAGGGCCTCGGCGATCGCCGAGTCCAGCTGATCGGCGATATAGCGCAGCACGAGCACGATGCGCTGGCGTTCGGGCAACTGGGCAAGGGCCCGCACGAGCAAGTCGCGATTGACGACCCGCTCGTGCCCGGGCCCGCCGGTCGTGATCCGGTCGCTGGTGACCAGGTCGTGCGAGACGACATCCCGCGAGCCGCGCTTGCGCTTGCGCTTGCCCGACAGGAAGTGGTTGACCATGATCCGGCGGACATAGGCATCGACATTGTCGGCCCGCTGGACACTCGGCCATTTGGCGATCAGGCGCTCCATCGTGTCCTGGACGAGGTCCTCGGCATCGGCTCGTTGCCCGGTCAGCGCGGTGGCAATGGCCATCAGCCGGGGGAGCGTCCCGTCGATATACGCCGTGGCCTCGGGCAGCCAGTCGGGTTGGCGACGCCCGATCACTTCGGCATCTCGTTGGACCCCGGCCAACGGAGTGCGCTCCTCAACCGGGGCGTTGGTGGGATTGTTGCAACCGAGCGGGCCGAGGGCAGGCGGGGTGCCGGCGCCGGTCAGGGGTACGCCGGCATATGTCGCTCCCCAGGGCAACTGCGCCTGTGCCGGAAAGACGTCGCCGAAGCTGTAGCT
>NZ_DAOQZV010000146.1:0-7971 GCF_035343835.1 Nostocoides sp.
CGAGTGGCCCAGGTCGCTCCGCGACCGTGGCCACTCGACGGGGCTGAATCGGCCACTCGACGGTAATAGGAACGCGTCAGCGGGCCAGGCGCTCCCCCGGACCGAAGGTGTCGACCACGAGTCCGGCGGCACCGAGCGTCCCGTTCGAGGAGGCCCAGGTCGAGGCGTCCCGGCCGTCGGCCACGACGACAGCCCCGTCGACGACGCGGATGTCATTGCCCTGGAAACGGATCGCCGTGCCGGCATTGATGCCGAGACCGAGTTGCCCCTTGGCCACGGCCACGCCGTTGAAAAGCCGGCCCCAGGTGTAATCGGTGTTCAGCGCCGGGACGACGGTTGCGGAGACGACTCCGAGACCGCGCTGCCATTTCGCCTCGGTCGTCTTGAACGCCAGGCCGGAGACCTCCTCGTAGTTGTCGCCGTTCGGCCGGGCATTGGGTGACCACCGCGCGCCGGCGTAGGCCGCTGCGGGGCCGTCCGCGAAGAACACCGGCGCCGCGGCAGCCGCTGTCGCGGCGAGGGCGCGGAAGCTCGCATCGCGGAAGGCCTTGGCCGCCTGCGGCGGGGAGACCGCGACGAGGAGGACCGCGTCATACGTCGTGACATCGGTGCCCATCCAGCCGCTGTCGCCATAGGTCACAGTGTCGACGTGGCCCATCCATCCGGCCTCCTTGACCTTGGTGCCGTAGGCGGCGGCGGTCGAGCGGGTGTCGGCGGAGATGATGAGCAGTCGGGCCTTCGCTGGATCGGCGCTCGCGGCCGCCGCATCCTTGACCACGCTCGGCACCACATTGGAGCCGCCGAGAACCCCACCGCCGAGATAGACCGTGCCGGTGGCCGACGCCCTTGGCACCACCCAGGCGCGCCCCGTCACCGCGCCGACGGTGGCGCCGCCGCGGGTCATCCGCCGGGTCACCAGGTCATAGTCGGTGTTCTCGGTGAGCAGGTTGACCTTGACCTTCCGCGCCGAGAGCCAGCGCTCGGTGCCGACCCACCGGTGGGTGGCGTTCAGGCTCTCGTAGTCGATGGTCGCCACCCCGGACAGGCCGAAGACCTGCGTCAGCGTCCGGTCGCCGTAGTTGACGACACCGGTCGCATAATCGGCGCCGACCCCGACGGGGCTCGTGACGCCGAACCGCTCGTCGGCGGTGGCAATCGTCGACAGCGACCGGCCGAACCGGCCCCGCTCATAGAAGTGCTGATCGTAGATCGCCCGCTGCGACCCGAAGACCAGGCCGCGCTGCCGGTCGCCGTCATTGCCCCACCACATCAGCGTCGAGCCGCGCCGAAGTCCTTGCGCGGCACCATAATCGCCGACATAACCGTTGATCATCGAGGTCGACTCGATCGCTGCCCCAGCGCTGGTGCCGGCGAAGGGCACGCCCCGCTTGACCGCCGCCGTCATCGCCGTTTCCGCGGGCGAGTTCGCCAGCACCTTCATCGCGATCCCCTGGTCGCCGCCGAGGGCATAGATGCCGTCCAGGCTCGGGCTGCGCAAAGCGGCCGAGTTCGACGTCTTCAGAGCGTCGGCTCGATTGAGCAGAAGGGCGAGTCGGCCGACGCACCGCATCCCGGCGGGCACGACCGCAGTGCAGGCGTCCTGCACCTCCTGGGTGCGCTGTTTGGCAAGGGCGATGTTCTCGGGTCGGCTCGGCCAGTCGTCGCCATAGGCGGACGGCACGACCACGAGATCGACGGTCGTGTCTCCGGCCCGCGAGATCGCCATCTTGGCGAATGCCTGGAGCGTCTCGAACTCGTAACCGCCGCCCGTCGGCATCATCACCGTCGGCGGCGCCCCGGCATCGGCGCCGCCGTCACCCGGCCCGGCGAGCGCAGGGTAGGCGCCGGAAACGGCCAATCCGGTCAGCGCAGTGATGGTGGCAAGGCGACGCAGTCGCTTCGGTGTCTCTCCCATCGCCCGACCGTAGCGACCCGAGGCCGTCAGCGGCGTGGTCGGCGCGCGGCAATGTCATGCCGCACCGGCCTGAGGACCGGCGTCAGGGACAGGGCGCCCGCGACTGAGCCGAGCGCACTGAGCTCCTCGAGGATGGTTCGCGTCGGCGGCAGCAATACCAGCTCGCGCGCCTCCGTTCGATCGACGAGGGTTGAAACGCCGGCCCACCCGGAGCGGTGCGCCTCCGTGGTCGTATGACCGAAGCTGGCCGCTTCAGCTGCCTCGACCGGATAGAGGAAAAAGCGTACATCGAAGCGTTTAGGCATCCCGATCGGAGTGATCCAGTCGTCCCACGGGACCAGCCGAGCGGGGTCGAGGACGGCTCCCGTCTCCTCCGCGACCTCCCGGATGCCCGTGGCCAGCAGCGTGCGTGCCGCCTCCTCGGCGGACCCCAAATGACCGTATGCCGTTCTCCCCCACCGCGCACCGTGCTCGGCCACCAGCGTCGCGGGGAGCGCTAGTGCGGCACCTGCTTGTCGGTCGCCGGGGTCGATGCGGCCGCCCGGAAAGACCACGGCCCCGGCCGCGAAATCCATGGTGCTGACGCGGTACTGGACAAACACCTCAAGGCGGCCGGCCACCTCGCGCACGGGGATCACGCTGACCGCAGGGATCGCGACGGGGGAATCCGCAAGCGGGTCGGGCACCGGCATACCGGCGACGACGGTTCTGATGACCGGGTCCGCATCGGCCGTCGCCGTCACGGCGACGTGCTTCTGCCCGGCATCGAGCATCAGGCCGAGCGCGGCGCGGATCAGCATCTCCTCGACTCCGAGCCCAGCGACCTCCGCGGACACGCGCACACCGGCCAGCCGCAACGATCCGGCGTCGTCGACGACCACGGCGAAGCCGGCCGTCGGCGTGCCCACCACCAGGACCGAGGCGATCGGGAGGCCATCGCTCAGCGCCGCGATCGCTGAGGAGAGGTGCGCGCGGTCGGCGGGATCGGCATACCGCACGCTGGTGACCCGCAGACGCGAGGCGGAGGTCATCCGGGCAGGATACGCAGCCGCGCCCTCACGGTTCGGCGGGGAGCGAGAGCCGGGCACCCGACATGGTGATGAACTGCTCGGCGCGCTTCGTGCGAAGGCTGCCGGGGCCGTAGTTCTCCAGCCAACCGTCGTCCTCGCTCAGATCGAGCGCCGCAGGTGCCGCCCGCCGCGCCCCCGCCCGGTCGGTCCGCGAGCGCGATTCGACGACGGACCGGAAGTAGTAGTGGAAGAAGAGCCGGTTGAACTCGGTGAAATAGATGTCCGCGACCCGCCGGTCCCCACGAATGACCACCATGTTCTCGTCATTGTCCACACACGAGGCGCGCGAGAAGTTCGCCGATCCGGTCACGACGATCGGGTCGTCGCCTAGGGGGTCACTGAGCAGGAATTTGTTGTGGATGAAGGCGACATGAACATTGAGGCCTAGTTCGCGCGTGGTGGTCTCGGCAACCCATTGCCCCAGCGGGGTGCCGAGTTCGCTTCCCCACGCCTGGTAGATGTTCTTGCTCGCATCGAGTTCGATCCGCGGCGCGCCGGGGCGAGTCCGATCCGGCGTCTCCAGGAGGAAGAACCGCAGCGGACTGGACGAATCTCCCTGCGCCAGAACGTCCTTCAGCTCCTGAGCGATCCCGAAGGCGAAGGTCGCGCACGCGAGGGACTGCGGGTGGGCGAGCAGATCGGCATACAGGGCAAGCGGCTCGGGTCCGGGCCGCGGGCTGAAGATCGCCCGGCACCCGGTGCCGATATCCGACCGCGAGGCCGGCGTTGGACTCAGCGCCAGCACCGCCGACTCGTACTCGCGGTTGCGTTCGATGTTCTCGCTGCGCCCCTCCCCCGGCCGCGCGCCCGGGTCATTCGCCAGGAGGGAGAAATAGGCGAGGAAGTCGGCCGCGAGTCCCGAGTCCCGCACCAGGTGACCGACATTCGATTGCCCGTGAATGCCGCCGGTCGTCAGATTCGTCGACCCGGTCCAAACCGCCACCGGCGACCCTGCGCGCACCAGCACGAGGAATTTGTTGTGCTGGATCTCGGCGCGCCGGTTGACCCGCGGGAGGAGCGCGGTGTCGGGCAACCCGGCGTCCACGATGGCCGCGAGATTCGCAACGCGCGGCGTGCTCTCGACCCACGTGCGTTTTCGCGTGCCGTCGTCCTGCTTCTTGTTCTCCCAGTGCTCGTTCTCCTTCAGGTCGATGACGAGTTGCACATCGACGCCGCGATCGATCGCCGCGCGGAACTCGGAAAGCACGGGCCCATAACTGAATTCGTAGAACGCGCCCCGAAGCGCATCGCCGGGGCCGGCGGACCGGATGAACGCGATGAGCGCCTCATCGAGATCCCGGCTGAGCCAGTCCATCGCCAGTTGACGCAGCGCGGGCGTCGCGAGCTCGTCGGGCCTGAGGTTGCCGAAGCGACGGGCATAGAACTGGCTGGATGCGACACCCCGGTTGAAATGGATGTCGTGGACCTCCGACTCGCGTGGCTCGGCGGACACCTCGATGGCGACCGGGCGGCCATACGCCGGCTGCGCCGGTGTGCCGCGGACGGGGATAAAGCGATAGCCGTATGCCGTCCCCGCCTGCACGGTGAAGTCGTCCCAGACAAGCGACTGGATGGGGTGGGCGTGTGTGGAGTGGCTCGCTCCCGGCTCGGGATCGGGCACCACCGAGCGGAAGACCTTGAAGCCCTCGACATACCGCCAGCGACCGCCGGGGGCACGTCGTTGCACCGCGAAGCCGAGCAGTCCGCGCCGGGCCCGGACGGACACGCGCAACCCGAAGGAGACGGTGTTGACCCCAGTCACGGCGAAGACCGTCACCCCGTCGACGGCGGCCGAGCGGAAGCGCACCGCCTCAGGCTAGGTCGTGGGCCGCGTCGGCGTCCCGCTTTCGGAAGGATTCGGCATAGGGTCCTGTGGTGCCACGACGACGCAGACTCGCGGCCGGCTCGACGCAGGGACGGATGGCCGAACGCGCCAAGGCGCATCCGGCACGCTTCGTGCTGTACATCTTCACCCTCGTCAATCTCGCCTTTACCACGCTGCTTCTGCTTCCCCGCGCCACCGAGACCGGCCAGCGGGCGCGCTTTGTCGATGCCTTGTTCACCGCCGTGTCCTCGGTCTGTGTGACGGGACTGACCGTCCACGACACCGGCAGCTACTGGTCGGGCTTCGGGCATGTCGTCATCTTGTCCGCGATCGCGGTCGGCGGCCTGGGCATCATCACCTTGGCCTCGATCCTGGGCATCGTCGTCTCGCGTCGGATGGGCCTGGGCTATCGCGTGCTGGCGGCGCGAGAGACCAAGACCGAGCGCCTCGGCGAGTTGGCCGAGCTGCTCAAGGTTGTCGTCGGCACCACGCTCCTGATCGAAGGGCTCGTCTTCGTCGTTCTGGTGCCGCGTTTCCTGACTGACGGCGAAGGGGTCGGGCCGGCGCTGTGGCACTCCCTCTTCTATGCGATCTCGGCCTACAACAACGCCGGCATCGTGGTCCATCCGGGGGGCCTGCCGACCCACCCGGGCGACTGGTGGCTGCAGGTGCCGCTGATCGTCGGGGTGTTCCTCGGCAGCGTCGGCTTCCCGGTCCTGCAAGTGCTTCGGCATCGCTGGCGCCGGCCCCGCACCTGGGGCTTGCACGCCCAGCTCACATTGGCCACGACGGGCATCCTCATCGCGGGGTCGATCGTGCTCTTCCTCGCGCTCGAGTGGCGCAATCCAGCCACCATGGGGCCGCACTCGGTCAGCGACAAGGCTCTCGACGCCCTGTTCATGGCCGTCATGCCTCGATCCGCGGGTTTCAACACGGTGCCGGTCGGCGACCTGAACCACACCACCATGCTCTCGCTCGATGCCTTGATGTTTGTCGGCGGCGGGCCGGTCTCGACCGCCGGCGGCATCAAGGTCACCACTTTGGCCGTGCTCTTCCTGGCAGTCGTGGCCGAGGCCCGCGGTGATCGTGATGTCGAGGTCTTCTCTCGACGAGTTCCGGCTAGCAGCCTGCGGCTCGCGGTCGCCGTGACCATGCTCGGTGCCACGATCGTCCTGATCGGGTCGATGATCGTCACCGAGCTGACCCATGAATCGCTCGATCGCGTCCTGTTCGAAGTGCTCAGCGCCTTTGCGACCTGTGGCCTGTCCACGGGCCTGTCCGCCGAACTTCCGGATGCCGGCAAATATGTGCTGACCTTGTTGATGTTCATAGGGCGCACCGGCACCATGACGGTCGGCGCTGCCCTCGCCCTGCGAGAGCGGCGCCACCTCTATCGACTCCCCGAGGAAAGGCCGATCATTGGCTAAGGACAAGCTCAGTCACGAGCCGGTCATGGTGATCGGGCTCGGCCGGTTCGGTGCCGCGACCGCGCAAGCGCTCACCGCTCTCGGCCATGACGTGCTCGCCATCGAACGTGACCCGGTCCTGGTGCAGGAGTGGGCCCCGCGCCTGACCCACGTGATCGAGGCCGACGCGACCCACTTGGAGGCGCTCGAACAACTGGGCGCCAGGGACTTCCCGATGGCGGTCGTCAGCATCGGCGGGAGCGTCGAGTCCAGCGTGCTGGCCACGGCGAATCTCGTCGACCTCGGCTGCCCGCAGATCTGGGCGAAGGCGGTCACGACGAGCCACGGTCGCATCCTGGAGCGCATCGGCGCCCATCACGTCGTCTATCCCGAAGGTGACGCCGGGCGCCGAGTGGCTCGCCTGCTCAGCGGCCGGATGATCGAATACATGCCCTTCGAGGACGACTTCGCGATCGCGACGATGCGCCCGCCGCTGGAGACCCAGGGCTTCACACTGAGCCAGTCCGAGATCCGCGGGCGGTATGGCGTGACTGTCGTGGGCCTGAAGGCCCCGGGCAAAGACTTCGTCTATGCCCAGGCCCACACCAAGGTCACGCCCTACGACCTGCTCGTCGTCGCCGGCGAGCCGGGCAAGATCGAACGTCTCGCTGCGCGGCCCTGAGGTCCTTGCGTCAGGCCAGGGTCGGCTTGACCTGCACGAGCCGGGCGAGCAGACCGTTGACGAACTTCGGCGATTCGTCTGTGGACAGCTCACTCGCTAGGCCGACGGCCTCGGCGATGGCGACCTTCTCGGGGACCTCGGTGCTGTAGAGCACTTCATACGCCCCGAGCCGCAGGATCGCCCGATCCACCGCGGGCATCCGCGCGACCGGCCAGCCCTGGCTGTAGGTGTCGAGCAGCTCGTTGATCTCGCGCCAGTGCCCGACGACGCCCTCGACGAGGGTCGCCGTATACGGATTCAATGGCGCCTGGGTGACCGGCGTGGCGAGCCGTTCGTGCAAAAGGTCGCCGACATTGACGCCCCGCGCCTCGGCCTCGAAGAGCAGGTCGAGGGCGCGCTTGCGCGCCTTGGTGCGTGCCGCCATACGGGCCTCTTATCTGTCGCGGACGATCAGTTGACGCGGCCGAGGTAGGAGCCGTCGCGCGTGTCGACCTTGACCTTGGTGCCGGTCTCGAGGAAGAGCGGGACCTGGATCTCGGCGCCCGTTTCCAGCGTGGCCGGCTTGGTGCCGCCGGTGGAGCGGTCGCCCTGCAGGCCCGGCTCGGTGTAGCTGATCTCCAGCACGACCGACGCCGGGAGTTCGATGTAAAGGACATTGCCATCGTTGCGGGCCACGATCGCGTCCTGGTTCTCCAGCATGTACTTCGCCGCGTCTCCGACGATCTGCGGGCTGACCGAGATCTGGTCGTAGGTGTCGGGGTCCATGAACACGAAGTCGGTGCCGTCGTTGTAGAGGTACTGCATCGTGCGCTTGTCCACATTGGCCGTCTCGACCTTGACGCCGGCGTTGAAGGTCTTGTCGACGACCTTGCCCGACAGGACGTTCTTGAGCTTGGTCCGCACGAAGGCCGGACCCTTGCCCGGCTTGACGTGCTGGAACTCGATGACGGTCCAGAGCTGGCTGTCGATGTTGAGGACGAGCCCGTTCTTCAGGTCGTTGGTGGTCGCCACGCGGAAATCGCTTTCGTATGCCGTGGGCGCGCGTGGACACGCGCCACCCACGTGGAGGGTCT